>NZ_BMGT01000005.1 GCF_014640335.1 Edaphobacter dinghuensis
AGCCATGGTTGCGACATGCGGAAGCTGATCCCGACCCAGCTGCGTTAGGCCTCAACTCGCGACATCTTGCCTACGTGATCTACACCTCGGGCTCCACCGGCACGCCAAAAGGCGTCATGATCGAGCATAGAAACCTGCTGAATTACTTCACCTGGGCGAGCAACGCCTATTATGGCCGAAATCACGGAGGCTCACCTGTAACCTTGTCGTTCGCTTTCGATGCAAGCATCACAGTTCTCTTCGGACCGCTGCTTGCCGGAGAGCCGGTTACGATGCTCGGAGCGCAAACCGAGCTCATAGCCCTGGAGCAGGCGGTATCGCCGTACGACGTCATTAAGCTGACTCCCGGTCACCTGAAGATCTTCAATCAGTCGCTTGCGGCATCGGATGTGCCTGCTCCCTGCCGCTGCATGGTGCTCGGCGGCGAAGCACTAAGCGCCAGCGATGTCCATTTCTGGCTTCAAAGATATCCGGATGTCGAGTTGATTAATGAGTACGGACCGACGGAAGCAACGATTGGCTGCCTAAATTACGTTGTGGACAAGCCTTCAGTAACACTGGGCGTACCGATTGGCCGTCCGATCATGAATACGCAGATCTATCTTCTGGACAGTCACGGGCAGCCTGTGCCACTCGGCGCGGTGGGCGAGATGTACATCGGTGGAGCGGGCGTGGCGCGCGGTTATCTGAACCAGCCAGAACTGACCGCGGAGCGCTTCCTCCCCGATCCCTTCTGTGGCGAGCGGGGAGCGCGCATGTACCGCACCGGAGACCTGGCGCGTTATCTGCCCGACGGCAACCTGGAGTTCCTCGGGCGGAACGACCATCAGGTGAAGATCCGCGGCTTCCGTATCGAGTTGGGCGAGATCGAAGCGCGCCTGGCAGAGCATCCACTAGTGGAATCGGCCGTGGTTGTCGCCCGGGAGGACACACTGGGCGACAAGCGGCTGGTCGCTTATTACACCACGTCCTCTTCGCAAGACATAACAGCCGAGCAGTTGCGGACGCACCTGGCAACCCTGTTGCCGGAGTATATGGTGCCAACTGCGTTCGTGCATCTGGAAGCCCTGCCGCTGACACCAAACGGAAAGCTGGATCGCAAGGCGCTGCCGGTCCCGGAGGGCGATGCCTACGCCACTCATGCCTACGAACCGCCACAGGGAGAGATTGAGAGCGCACTGGCCCAGATATGGCAGGAACTGCTGCATATCGACCGCGTCGGACGCAACGACAACTTCTTCGAACTCGGCGGAAACTCACTGCTCGCTATGAGCCTGATTGAGCGCATCCGACGCAGCGGATTCAAGATCGATATACAGACATTATTTGCCGCCCCGACAGTAGCCGCTTTGGGGAGGGAGGTAGGCATTTATAGCCCTACTATCGAAGTTCCTCCTAACCTTATTCCGCCTGGATGTGAGGTTATCGTACCGGAATTGCTTCCGCTGGTGAGTCTGACACAGGAAGAGATCGATAGCATTATTCAGCATGTGCCGGGCGGGGCACGAAATATACAGGACATCTACCCGCTGGCACCTTTGCAGGAAGGTATTTTATTCCACCACCTGATGGGACTCAAAGGAGACCCATATGTAGAAGCTGCACTGTTTCGTTTGGACGGACGAGCACGTTTGGAACAATTCTTGAGTGCTCTGCAGTCGGTAGTAGATCGAAACGACATTCTGCGCACGGCAATAATGTGGCAAGATCTTTCTGAACCGGTACAGGTAGTCTGCCGTACAGCCTTTCTAAGAGCGGAGATATTTGAGTTCGATGCTATCGATGGAGATATAAGCCAGCAGTTGTACACCCGTTGCGACCCGCGACATTTTCACATGGACGTGCACTGCGCTCCTCTTCTGCGGGCTTATTTCAGTTTCGATCCCGTTCAGAATAGATGGCTGTTGATGCTGCTATTCCACCACTTGGTTATAGACCATACGACTCTGGAAGTAATACTGGAGGAAATTCAGGCGTATCTACTCGATCGCGGTGATCAGCTTCCTGATCCTATCCCTTTCCGTAACCTGGTGGCCCACGCTCGGCAAGGAGTGAGCGAGCGGGAGCACGAAGATTTTTTTCGACAGATGCTTGGAGATGTAAATGAGCCGACAATCCCCTTCGGATTGCTGGACGTGCAGGGCGATGGCGGCGGAATAGAGGAATCACTTTACGTTCTCGATACAGAGCTCTCATCGCGCATCCGTGCAAATGCACGCCGACTAGGAGTAAGCGCGGCAAGCCTGTTTCATCTGGCTTGGGCACGCGTGCTAGCCGAGGTCTGCGGGCGGCAAGATGTCGTTTTCGGGACGGTACTGTTTGGACGTATGCGGGGAACGGAATGGGCCAACCGAGGCGTAGGACTGTTCCTCAACACTCTGCCAATAAGAATGCACATCGACGGCAAAGGTGTAGAAGATGCTATACAGCACATTCACTATTTGCTGGTCAGCCTGATGCGTCATGAACATGCTTCGCTTGCACTAGCTCAACGGTGCAGCGCTGTGTCTGCTCCCGCACCGCTGTTCTCAACGCTGTTGAATTATCGCTATGGATGGTTGGAACGACATGCCTCTCCGGAGGGTATACGTGCGTGGGAAGGTATCGACGTTATTCGTGCAGAGGAACGCACAAATTACCCTGTGACTCTATCAGTCAACGATCTAGGTGATGGTTTCTCGCTTCATGCACAGACTTCAGCGTCCATCCAGCCGTTACATCTCTGCCAGCTTATGAACAGGGCATTGGAAGAGTTGATCGAGGCGCTTTATTCCGAACCTTCCAGACCCTTACATACACTTGACGTGCTGCCTGCATCGGAACGTAACTGTGTGCTCTACGAATGGAACGATACCAAAGTGAAGTTTCCTTCCGACAAGTGCGTCCATCAACTGTTTGAAGAGCAGGTGGTCCGAACCCCTCATGCAGTTGCGCTTGTTTATGAAGATGATTCAATCAGTTATACAGAACTTAATAGGAGAGCCAATCGCTTGGCTCATTATCTGAGGAAGATAGGTGTCAGGCCGGATGATCGAGTTGCCATTTGCACCGAGCGCGGTTTCGAAATGATCATAGGACTGATGGCCGTGCTTAAGGCCGGAGGAGCCTATGTCCCTCTCGATCCCGCTTATCCGATCGAGAGATTACGTTTCATGCTCAAAGACTCCACTCCTCTCGCCCTATTAACACAGGGCCATCTCCGGCAACTGTGCCAAGAGCTCCAGTCAAACTTACCAATCCTCGATCTAACGGAAACAGCACCACAATGGAGCGGTCACTCCGATACAAACCCCGGGCCTGAAGCGGTGAATCTTACTCCTCACCATCTCGCCTATATCATCTACACATCGGGATCCACCGGCAAACCAAAAGGCGTCATGGTGGAACATGTAAATCTGCATAATTATTTAAACTGGGCTATCAATGCTTATATTCCTTTTAAAAATTCGATCGTTTCCTCCTCTCTCTCATTTGATGCGACGATAACGACCCTTCTGGTCCCACTCCTACAGGGAGGAGAGGTTGAGCTTCTGCCGGAAGGCGAAGAAATTGACGGTCTATATATCCGCATTCGTGAAAATATAACGAAGAAACAACAATTGATAAAGATCACGCCGAGTCATCTGGATGAGCTAGGTCGCCGCATGCTCTCAGAAAGCTTGGGTATATTTTCACATCTATTTGTCATAGGAGGTGAAGCTCTACTATCTTCCACCGTTCAGCTATGGCATCGAATTCGACCTGACATAACAATGATTAATGAATATGGTCCAACAGAAACCGTTGTAGGTTGTGTTACATACAATATCCCATACAAGGACAATTATGTAGATCCCATTGCGATCGGTCGACCGATCGCGAATACACGGATATACATATTGGACGAATACCGGAAGCCTGTTCCAATCGGAGTGGCAGGGGAGATGTATATCGGTGGCGCTGGGGTAGCGCGGGGTTATCTGAATCGACCAGAACTGACCGCGGAGCGGTTCCTCGCTGACCCCTTCCGCGTTGAGCCGGAAGCGCGCATGTACCGCACCGGAGATCTGGCGCGTTATTTGCCCGACGGCAACCTGGAGTTCCTGGGGCGGAACGACCAGCAGGTGAAGATTCGCGGCTTCCGCATCGAACTAGGCGAGATCGAAGTATGCATGGCTGAGCATCCGCTAGTGGAGCAGGCTGTGGTCATCGCAAGAGAAGATGTCCCTGGGAACAAGCGGCTGGTCGCCTACTACACTACATCCTCATCAGATGGCATAACGGCCGAACAACTGCGCACGCACCTGGCATCGCTGCTGCAGGAGTACATGGTGCCAGCAGCATTCGTGCATCTCGAAGTCCTGCCGCTGACGCCGAACGGCAAGCTCGATCGGACGGCTCTGCCGGCCCCGGATAGTGAAGCCTACGCCAGCCGCTCCTATGAGTCACCATACGGAGAGACGGAGATCGCGTTGGCGAAGATTTGGAGCGAGCTGCTGCATATCGATCGCATTGGGCGCAACGACAACTTCTTCCATCTCGGAGGGCACTCGCTGTTAGCAGTTCGCCTGCTGAGCCGCCTGGGACAGAGATTTCATGCGCAATTCCCACTTTCAGCTTTGTTTGCATCTCCCACTCTTGCACAAATGGGTGATGTGATCATTGAGAGATGTTCTCATAGCACTCCAGATCAGCTTCCTCCGATCGAGCCGCATTCTCCGGATAAACATCCACCATTATCGTATGCACAGCAGCGTCTATGGTTCCTCAGTCAACTGGAGGGAGTAAGTGCGATCTATCATATTCCCGCGGCATTTCGTCTGCGCGGCCATCTGGACACCAACGCGCTTCGCTCAAGCCTTGACACCATCTTCACCCGCCACGCTTCGCTGCGCTCCATCTTCCTCACCGTCGGTGGTCGGCCAGATGTCGGCTTTTTGCCAGAAGGAATGGGCTTTCCATTTCTTGATTTTGACCTCCGGAACGTGCCTGATGGGAAGCAGCAACTAGAAGGGCTATTCCGCGAGCAAACTGGCACACCATTCGACTTATCAGTCGGACCGCTGCTCCGGGCATGCCTCGTTCGTCTCGGTGACGAAGAGCATGTGTTGATTTTGGTGCAGCATCATATCGTCTCTGACGGCTGGTCCATGGGTCTTCTCGTCAACGAACTCAGTATCCTCTACAGCGCGTATCTGCGCGGCGAGCCGAACCCGCTGCCGCCACTGGAGATTCAGTATCCCGATTACGCGGCCTGGCAGCGGAAGTGGCTGGCAGGAGAGCGGCTGGAGGCACAGGCAGATTACTGGAAGAGGACTCTCGCGGATGCACCGCCGCTGCTGGACCTACCAACCGATCGTCCCCGTCCCGCACAACAGAGCTTCGCCGGTGCTCTTGTACCGGTGCGGATCGATGCCGAGCTGACACGAGAACTGAAGGCGTTCAGTGAGAAGCATAACGTGACTTTGTTTATGACGCTGCTGGCAGCATGGGCTGCGGTGCTCTCGCGCCTCTCCGGCCAGGACGATGTGGTAATCGGCACGCCGGTGGCAAACCGCAGGCATGTTCAGGTGGAGAGTCTGATCGGCTTCTTCGTAAACACGCTGGCGCTGCGCATCGATCTTGGCGGAGAGCCTACTGTCGAAGAACTGTTGCGCAGGATCCGGACCACGACACTTGATGCTCAGGATCATCAGGATCTGCCTTTCGAACAGGTCGTCGAGATCGTCAATCCCCCGCGCAGGCTCGACTCCACACCGCTCTTCCAGGTGATGTTTGTCTGGCAGAATGAGCAGCATAACCCTCCCGCCTTGGCCGAGCTTCAGGTGGAATCATTCGGCATATCCCACACGAACGCCAGATTCGATCTGGAGTTGGCCCTCTCTGAAAACCATGGGGAGGTCGTAGGCAGCCTCACATATTCAACAGCGCTCTTTGATGAAGCTACCGCAACACGATATGCCGGATACCTAGCGAGAATTCTCGCTGGGATTTCAAAGGATAGTAAACGGCTAATAGGAGCAGTCAATCTACTTGCTCAGGACGAGCGGAAGCTTCTGCTGGAGACATGGAATGCGACCGAAGCTCCGTACCCGGAGAATCTGTGCATCCATCAGCTGTTCGAAGAACAAGTACGCAAGAACCCTGAGGCGAAAGCGCTGATCTTTAAGGATGAGTCTCTGAGCTATGCGGAATTGAACCGTCAGGCTAACCGTCTGGCTCACTATCTGATCGGGCTGGGCATCTGGCCGGATGACCGTGTGGCCATCTGCGTGGACCGCGGCCCGGCAATGGTAGTCGGCCTGCTGGCTATCCTGAAAGCCGGCGGCGCATACGTGCCGCTAGACCCCGCTTATCCTTCAGGACGTCTTACCCAGGTGCTGCACGATGCTGCGCCCCGGGTATTGTTCTGCGATACACGCGGTCGTGAGGTTCTCCGAACAGAAGCCATACAGGATCTCATCGTGCTCGATCTCGACAATCCCTCGGCGTGGTCTGCTCGGTTGGAGACAGATCCGCACGTGCAGGATCTAACCTCACGCCATCTTGCCTACGTGATCTACACCTCGGGTTCCACCGGCACACCCAAAGGCGTCATGATCGAGCATAGAAATACTGTGAATCTGCTTTCATGGGCAGCTAAAGCATTCACCAGAATCGAGACCGGAGAGACTCTCTTCTCGACTTCCATCCAATTCGATCTCTCCGTTTTCGAGTGCTTCCTACCTCTAATGCACGGCTCAGCAGTGCATCTCACCGCCAATGCCTTTTCATTGCTTTCTGATCGGTCGCTTTCGATTTCACTAATCAACACTGTTCCATCAGCAATTAAATCTTTGCTGGATGCGCAAGCTCTGCCTCATTCCGTCCTCACCGTAAACCTGGCTGGCGAGCCATTAAGGCTTTCTCTCATTAAACTTCTTTTTGACCAATCTCAGGTTTATCGTATCTGCAACCTGTATGGTCCTACCGAAACAACAACCTATTCCACATGGATCAGTCTTAAAGGTAAACCGAACCGCGAAAGCATTGGCCGTCCGATCATGAATACGCGGATCTATCTTCTGGACAGTCACGAGCAGCCTGTGCCATTCGGCGCGGTGGGCGAGATGTACATCGGTGGAGCGGGTGTGGCGCGCGGTTATCTGAACCAGCCAGAACTGACCGCGGAGCGCTTCCTCCCCGATCCCTTCTGTGGCGAGCGGGGAGCGCGCATGTACCGCACCGGAGACATGGCGCGTTATCTGCCGGACGGCAACCTGGAGTTCCTCGGGCGGAACGACCATCAGGTGAAGATCCGCGGCTTCCGTATCGAGTTGGGCGAGATCGAAGCACGTCTGGCCGAGCATCCACTAGTGGAATCGGCCGTGGTTGGCGCCCGGGAGGACACACTGGGCGACAAGCGGCTAGTTGCTTANGTGCATCTGGAAGCCATGCCGCTGACGCCAAACGGGAAACTCGACCGCAAGGCGCTGCCTGCTCCCGAGGGTGATGCCTACGCCACTCGTGCCTACGAACCGCCACAGGGAGAGATTGAGAGCGCACTGGCCCAGATATGGCAGGAGCTTCTGCACGTCGACCGCGTCGGACGCAATGACAACTTCTTCGAGCTCGGCGGCCACTCGCTACTGGCGGTTCAGGTAGTTCAGTACGTGCGTCAACTCGGATTCGACCTCGAAATCCGCGCCCTGTTCGCTACGCCGAAACTGGCCGACCTTGCCGCATCTCTTCACCAGACTCTCGGTTTGTCCATCCTGCCGAACCTGATACAACCCAATTCCGAGATCATCACACCCGAGATGCTGCCACTAATCGATCTGACGCAGCAGGAGATCGATCGCATCGTACAGCAGGTCCCGGGAGGCACCGCCAACGTCCAGGATATCTATGCGCTATCGCCATTGCAGGAAGGCATTCTCTTCCACCACCTCATGGCCCATGCCGGCGATCCGTACCTGAGCCGCACCTTCTTATCGTTTGCCAGCCGAGCCTTGCTCGATCGCTTCCTGTTTGCGGTTCAACAGATAGTCGATCGTCATGACATCCTCCGCACTTCATTTATCTGGGAAGGGCTCTCTATCCCGGCGCAGGTGGTGTGGCGGCAGGCCAAGATACCTGTTGTCGAACTGGAACTCGATCCAGCCGCCGGGCCGATTGCAGATCAGCTTGCAAGTCATTTCGACCCAAGACAGGATCGCATTGATCTCGCGACGGCTCCGCTCCTGCGCTTCGTTGTCGCCCATGATCCCGCACAAGACCGCTGGCTGATGATGCAGCTGCTGCACCATCTTGTTGGAGACCAGTCCACGCTGCACATGCTGCGCCAGGAAGTCGCTGCGTTTCTCGCCGGGGGAGCGCAATCTCTATCCCCCTCCGTGCCGTTCCGTAATCTGGTGGCGCAGGCGCGGCTAGGCGTGACGGTGGAAGAGCACGAGCGCTTCTTCCGGCAGATGCTCGGGGATATCACCGAACCCACATTAGCCTTCGGCATCACGGATGTTTATCAGGATGGCAGCAGCAGCACGGCAACGCGGCGAATGCTTCCACAGATGCTGAATGACCGCTTACGCAGGCAGGCTCGGCGGCTCGGTGTGAGCCTCACGACTTTGTGCCACCTCGCCTGGGGTCAGGTGCTTGCGTGCATCACCGATTGTGACAGCGTCGTTTGGGGAACCGTCCTTTTGGGCAGAATGCAGACGGGAGCTGCCGATGCGGTGGGCCTATTCATCAATACACTACCGATCCGTCTCGATCTCGATAACATCGCGACGGAAACTGCAGTTCGACAAGTGCAGTCCCGTTTGTCCGAGTTACTCATGCATGAGCATGCTTCGCTGGTTCTGGCCCAACGCTGTAGCCGTGTCGAGGCACCGTTGCCTCTTTTCAACACTGTTTTCAATTACCGCCATAGTTCTCCGCCGCTGGACTCTACATCTACGAATGCCCTCGAGCAACAACGCCTGTTATCAGGTATCGAAGTGCTTGGGGGCGAGATCCGTAATAACTATCCGATCAGCCTCTCCGTAGATGATTTTGGGAGTTCTCTGGGCCTAGATGTGCTGGTCACGCAATCGCTGTTTCCGGAACGTATCTGCGATTACATGCAGCAGGCCCTCGAAAGCCTGGCAGATGCTTTGGAGACAGATCCCAAAACGCCCGTTCGCAAGCTCGAGGTTGTTCCTCTCGCTGAGCGGAAGCTTTTGCTGGAGACATGGAACGCGACCGAAGCTCCGTACCCGGAGAATCTGTGCATCCACCAGCTGTTCGAAGAACAGGTACGCAAGAACCCTGAGGCGTCAGCGCTGATCTTCAATGATGGATCTCTCACCTATGCGGAATTGAACCGTCAGGCTAACCGTCTCGCTCACTATCTGATCGGGCTGGGCGTCCTGCCGGACGACCGTGTGGCCATCTGCGTGGACCGCGCCCCGGCCATGATCGTCGGCCTGCTCGCCATTCTTAAGGCCGGCGGAGCCTACGTGCCGCTCGATCCTGCCTATCCTTCCGAGCGCCTTACCCAGGTGCTGAACGATGCTGCGCCTCGGGTATTGCTCTGCGACGCGCGCGGTCATGAAGTTCTCGAAAGCCACACCGTAGATGGATTCACTGTACGCGGTCTCGACGATCCCTCCGCATGGTCTGATCTGTCGGCTGAAGATCCGCAGGTGCAGGAGCTCACCTCACAACATCTTGCCTACGTGATCTATACCTCGGGCTCCACCGGCACGCCAAAAGGCGTCATGATCGAGCATAGAAACCTGCTCAATTACTTCACTTGGGCGAGCAACGCCTATTATGGCCGAAATCGCGGAGGCTCACCTGTAACCTTGTCGTTCGCTTTTGATGCAAGCATCACAGTTCTCTTCGGACCGCTGCTTGTCGGAGAGCCGGTTACGATGCTCGAAGCGCAAACCGAGCTCATAGCCCTGGAGCAGGCGGTATCGCCGTACGACGTCATTAAGCTGACTCCCGGTCACCTGAAGATCTTCAGTCAGTCGCTTGCGGCATCGGATGTGCCTGCTCCCTGCCGCTGCCTGGTGCTCGGCGGCGAAGCACTGAGCGCCAGCGATGTCCATTTCTGGCTTCAAAGATATCCAGATGTCGAGTTGATTAACGAGTACGGACCGACGGAAGCAACGATAGGCTGCCTAAGTTATGTTGTTAACTCGCCCTCGAAAAGATCAGTCATACCGATCGGTCGCCCGATCATCAACACGCGGATCTATCTTCTGGACAGTCACGGGCAGCCTGTGCCTCTCGGCGCAGTAGGAGAGATGTACATCGGCGGCGCGGGGGTAGCGCGTGGTTATCTGAGCCGACCGGAGCTGACGGAAGAGCGCTTTCTGCCCGATCTGTTCTGTGGTGAGCCGGGAGCGCGCATGTACCGCACCGGGGACCTCGCGCGTTATCTGCCGGACGGCAACCTGGAGTTCCTGGGGCGGAACGACCAGCAGGTGAAGATCCGCGGCTTCCGCATCGAGCTGGGTGAGATCGAAGCACGTCTTGCGGAGCATCCGCTGGTTGAACACCCCGTCGTCATCGCAAGAGAAGATGTTTCCGGGGACAAGCGGCTGGTCGCTTATTACACCACATCCTCTTCGCAAGACATAACAGCCGAGCAGTTGCGCACGCACCTGGCAACGCTGTTGCCGGAGTATATGGTGCCATCTGCGTTCGTGCATCTGGAAGCCCTGCCGCTGACGCCAAACGGAAAGCTGGATCGCAAGGCGTTGCCGGTTCCGGAGGGCGATGCCTACGGTGTCCAAACCTATGAGCCGCCTCAGGGAGAGACAGAAATCGCCCTGGCAGAAATCTGGCGGGAGTTGCTGCATATCGACCGCGTCGGACGCAACGACAACTTCTTCGAACTCGGCGGAAACTCACTGCTCGCTATTCAACTACTGGTTCGTTTAAAACAGCATTTCAAGGTATCTATTAGTCTTCCAGATCTGTACGATCACCTCCATTTGGCTCAACTATCTATACTCCTGCCAATAACGCAAGCGGCCGCGGTGCACCATTCACACCTCATCTCGATTCGACCAAACGGCACGGCTATTCCTTTATTTCTTGTTCATGCCGGCGGAGGAGGTATCGACTACGCCAGACGGTTGGCACCTTTTATCTCCTCGGTTATACCGTTATATGCGCTTGAGGCAAGCGGACTATTGCCTGGAGAAGAACCACTTACTAACGTTGAAGAAATGGCACAGACGTATAT
This sequence comes from Edaphobacter dinghuensis, assembly GCF_014640335.1. NCBI lineage: Bacteria > Pseudomonadati > Acidobacteriota > Terriglobia > Terriglobales > Acidobacteriaceae > Edaphobacter > Edaphobacter dinghuensis. The sequence goes on from NZ_BMGT01000005.1 coordinate 11,201, forward strand.
AAAGTGGATCCGCACGGTGCAGGCCCGCGGACCATACAGAATTGCTGGCTGGTCGGCTGGTGGAGTCATCTGCTACGAGATGGCAAGACAATTTCTTTCGCAAGGGGACACAATAGCCTTTCTAGGAATGGTCGATACGTACTGCCCTACGACGCTGATTCATTCTGGAGTTCACTTCGAAGAAAAAAGCGCTCTCCTAGAAAGCCTCTCGACCCTGCTAGACCACAACAACATGACCGCTGTATGCGAGGCAGCAAAACGTCTAACCTTCGATGACCTCATCGATTATCTCCATAAGATGCGCTTATTAACAAAGGAACTAGTCAACCTACCCAACCTCGACGCCGCAACTGTGCGGTCGGTTTTGTATACACGCCACACCATCAACGCTGCTATAACGAAATATGCAGTCAGCCCTATAACCTTGCCCATTTACCTCTTTGAGGCAATAGAAACAAACGCTCCTTGCTCAACAGGCTGGGCTGCGATTCTGAAGAAACAATTGCAGGTTATTCCTGTCCGAGGAACCCATATAAGTATGATGGAGAATCCTGAGTATGCGCGCTATCTAGGATCCCATCTCACAAGCCTTCTCGAGTCAACTTGCGTCGAATCAAATTAAACGAGCTTTTTGCCTGCTCCGATAAGATACTCATTGCAAATCGGCCTGGCCAAGATAGCAGTTGTGACCGCTTTAAAGTATTTCCTTGAATCGTAGCTCGCGACGAGCCTCATCATGCGCTACCCTACGTTGAGAAACTTAACATTTCATCCGCTAATGCCTCTACATGCGACGCATGCACAGAATCACCCTATCGTTTGCATACCTGGGGCAGGAGCAAGCGTAACTACCTTTATCGCATTTGCCGGAGCTCTGGGAGATAGTCACCCGATCTTCGGTCTACAGCCGCGCGGCCTCGATCTAGTTCATCTACCCCACGCAAGCGTTGTAGAGACCGCGCACTTCAACGTTGCAGCCGTCGCAACCTTACATTCCGTTCGGCCCATCCACCTCATAGGGCATTCATATGGGGGACTCGTAGCATTCGAGATGGCACTTCAACTGGAGCAAAGCGGTGCACCCGTCGAATCCCTCACCCTTATCGATAGTGATCCTCCCGATGAACGGCCCAATCACTCGAACCTGCCAACGACTTCAGAGCTCTTCCAAGCATTCACGGAAGTATTTGAGGACAACTACGAGATTGAACTGGCCCTAAATAACGATCTGATGGCTTCGGGCGATCAAATCAATTTCCTCCTAAGCCTCCATAGGACCTTGCTTTCAAGACGATGCCTTCCAGCGCATAGCACTATTGATATGATCAGGGGGTCGTTCCTGCACTTCGCATCTGCTCTCACGAATCGATACATACCACAGGATATCCGCAGGTCGGCTACCCATCTTGCATATGTCCGATCCAAACGGCTCAACGAGATGGACAATTACGAACGACTAATCGTTAATACAAAACAATGGCGATTGTTTTCGCCAAATCTTACTATTTGGTCGGGTCCGGGCGATCACTTTTCAATCCTTCGTCCTCCTCACGTCTCGTCTCTAGCCCAATGGTGGAGAGCAGCACACTCGTAAATGCCTCCGTTTAACGCTCCCTCCGAGCTGATGGTGAACCAAATCTAATTCGCGTATTGACTGAAAACCCAGACGTGCGCGTGGCGGGCGGCAGTGGTCCGTATTCCACATTTCCCTACTGTTGCTTGACACCAACCATTACCGATGTATTTCACCCGAAACTCTAGATCGTTCTCAATAGGGAAGAGCTATTCATGGATTTGATCAACTTTCTGTTAAAGCATTCGCGACGAGAGCTGCTCCTCAGTATCTTTGCGGGGATCATAAGCGGCGCCTGCAATGCTGGATTGATTGCAACAATAAATGCAGCAATAAGGCACGGAGCCATAGACACACATCGCTCCCTCATATTTATTGCTCTGTGTATTCTGTTGCCTCTCTCGCGCCATTTGTCTGAAAGGGTACTAAACCGAATCGGCCAGCATTCGATGTATACGTTACGCATGGGGCTATGTCGTCAAATATTGGCGGCTCCATTACGCGTTATTGAGCAGCTTGGGCCGGCTCGCTTGCTCGCAATTCTCACGGAAGATATTCCAACCATTACCGGAACTGTTTTTATGCTACCTACGGTATGCATTAACGTTGCAATGATGATTGCGTGCCTAATCTATCTTGGCCTTCTTTCGGCATCTCTCTTAATAGCCTTGCTTGCGTTCCTTTTGATTGGTGTCTTGGTTTATCAATTGCTTGTGTCAAAGGCGCGTCGCCTATTCACGCTTGCCCGCGAGGACGCAAACCACCTGCACGATAATTTTCGGGGGCTCTTGTATGGAATCAAGGAACTCAAGCTGCACGAGTCCCGCAGGTTTGAGTTTATCGATCGCGTGTTGCAGTCTACAGCTAGTTCCATAGAATCTAATAACATCGCCGGCCAGAATATCTACAGCATCGCTACCAGCGGCGGCCAGATGTTGTTGTTTGGATTTATTGGCGTCATAATATTTGGGGCACCTCGCTTCCATTATCTCCCTCCCGTGACCCTCACCGGATATGCGTTTACGCTACTTTATCTAATGTCACCGTTGCAGGGGATCATGAATATCTCACCTACTGTCACACGAGCCAATATAGCGCTTAGGACCGTCACCGACCTTGGCCTTTCTCTAGTGAAGTATGACTGCTGCGAAACAAAAGTAGTTGGTAATTCCACCTCGTGGCAGTCTCTAACACTTCAGTCTGTCGTTCATACTTACTTCCAGGAGAAGGATAGTAGGCCATTTACTTTAGGGCCACTCGACATATCTTTTAAGCCCGGCGAGATCGTGTTCATCATAGGCGGTAATGGAACAGGGAAAACCACATTCGCCAAACTGATAACAGGACTGTATACACCCGAAGAGGGCACAATTTTTCTCGATGAAGATGCTATAGATAATGAGGAAGCGAGGAGTAGATATCGTCAATACTTCAGCGCGATATTTGGCGACTTTTTTCTTTTTGAGGAATTGATCGGGATTACAAATGATGACGAACTGAACCGCGTTGCCAATGATTATCTTGACAAACTGCATCTTGCGAATAGCGTGAGTATTCATAACCGTACGCTGTCAACTCTCGATCTGTCGCAGGGGCAAAGAAAGCGTCTTGCATTGCTCACTGCGTTTCTTGAAGACCGGCCAATCTACTTATTTGACGAATGGGCTGCGGACCAGGATCCGTATTTCAAAGAAATATTTTATAGAGAGTTACTACCCGCACTCCGAGCCCGGGGTAAGACTGTCTTTGTAATTAGTCACGATGATCGGTACTACTCGATAGCCGATCGTGTAATAAAGCTGGAAAATGGATCAATTATTCAGGATGCAACTGCAGCATAGCGATTGCGCACCGCCATATCGCTGCCTTCTCGCTCTCGTGGAAAGGCCTTGCACCTGTGATTTTGAGAAATATCAAACAACTTGCGCCGCGGTGGTCTACCGTTGTGCGGAGCCGTTGCGATGCGACCGAATAGCGATCTCGCGTTCGCATTAAAAGTCCAGCGTTGGCTATCTTCCTGTATGTCGCTACCGGAGAAACTCCATGATTCAATGGCACGTAACAACAAGCACTCTTCCACTCGAAGCGCATGCAGAACGGCCAGGCTCTTCAGTCGGAGAACTGCGCGATTGGCTGCTTTCGAATCCATCGGAACTCGACTCCAGACTAATGAGTTCCGGTGCAGTTCTCTTTCGAAACTTTGCCGTCACTACACCCGAGGAATTTCAGGAGATCGCGGCAGTCGTTTGCGGTAAGTTCGCCGACTATGTAGGAGGAAATTCACCGCGGACCCGTGTAGCTAGCCACGTCTTTACTTCGACTGAGTACCCGAGAACTGCTGTTATTTCGATGCATAACGAAGCATCTTATCTGCCACATATGCCGCGACGAATTCTCTTTTACTGTGCAAAACCCGCAGCAACCGGAGGCCAAACACCGCTTGCGGATTGTCGGCGCATTTTGACCCGAATATCTCCTGCTGTGACCGAGCGCTTTGTCAAGCATGGGGTCATCTATGTAAATAATTTACATGGAGGCAGGGGATTTGGACGGTCATGGATAGATGTTTTCGATACTCGGGACAAACATGAGGTACAAAAGCGACTTAAGGCAGATGGATATGATTACGAATGGACCAAGAACGGTGGGCTCCGAACGATGATGCGCGCACCCTCCGTCATAGTTCACCCTGAAACCGGTGCAAGAGTATGGATCAATCAAGCCGAGCAATGGCATCCCTCAAGTCTCGATCCTGCCATACGCGAGCAACTTCTATCGATTTTACCCGTAGATGAACTGCCTCACTACGCCGTACTTGGAAACGGGTCAGAGATCGAAGAGCAGGACCTTGAAGACATTAGAAGGGCTATGCTAGCGGAGGAACGAATATTTCAATGGCGTAGTGGGGATATCCTCCTTTGCGACAACTTCTTGGTGATGCACGGGCGTCAGGCTTACACGGGTGATCGAAGAGTTCTAGTCTCCATGGGATGATGAGGACCATGGTTTCCATGTGCCCGCGCAACAGATGTGATCGATCGCGCTTGACTCTCAATCGCCAAGCTGGAATTCCAGACAGCTTATGAGTTGCTCGGCGTTCCGCAACTACCCATTCACAATGTTCAACAGACCCAAGCTGTAGCTTGCATCGGAATCATTCAGGCAAGATACTCGGCAGGCTTGTAGCACAAAGTGGGCCAACGCGGTTCGGAGCCAGGCACCGCTCACTACCAAGCACAACATCATTACTTGGCACGACCACGTAGCTGTCAAGACACGGAGCATAGCGTGTTCGTGGACAACCAACTATTGCATCTAGACTCAGCGTTGCAAAACACTGCGGAGGTACACCTCGTGAAATCTATCTATCTCGACATAGTGCCACAGGACGCGGAAAGCCGGAAGGAAACGGATCCTACGGGCTACACAATTCTGGGGTATAACGTCTTCTCATCTGAATTTTTCAGGGCGGTGCTAAGACATTCTCGCTACGATCGGATATTTGTTCCGTCTAGCCCGAAGCCTTCGGGAGGCGACATGCGAGACTCCGCGGTTTACGAGAATAATCGTGGACGCATAGACGTGGTCACTGAACAGCAGATTGCGAACATGAAGGTAGCCGGCGATTGTGGCCCATCGGTATTTATGACGCGAGGAACGGATCTGGCTGCGATGGCAAGGCTACGCCGTATTGGCGGTTGCTCGCGGGCGCCTATCGTCGGTGCGATACATTCGATCAATTACTCATGGCAGCTAAGAGCGGTTATGATGCTGCTCGTAGCGCGGTTAAATAGCTTTGATGCTCTCGTGTGTTCGAGTTCCGCTGGGCATACGGCCATGCTCCGGTTTATTGATCTTCTGACAAAGAGACTGAAAATATGTGATTTGCCCGCTCTGCCTGCGGAGTTTAAGATGCCGATTATTCCGCTAGGGGTCGATACTGACCGATTTGAGAAGTTTGGGCAAGGTGAGATTCGCAAACAACTCTCGTTGTCATCCGGGCCGATACTTTTGTATTTTGGAAGGTTCTCTCCCACGAGCAAGGCTGACCTCCTACCTCTTATTGCAGCATTCCAGCAGGTAGTCCGCAAGACTCCGGATGCGACCTTGTTGCTTGCGGGCGATGATACTCACCACCATATGAGCGGCCAACTCCAAAAGCTAGCTACTTTCCTAGATATCACTGACAACGTACGCGTGATTGCGAATCCGGATCTAAGCATGAAGCGTCGTCTCTTTGGCGAAGCAGACATCTTTGTCTCGCCTAGTGACAGCTTGCAGGAGACCTTTGGGATTACACTGATCGAAGCGATGGCAGCAGGTCTGCCCTGCGTGGTCTCAGACTGGAACGGGTACAAGGATATCGTGAGTGATGGCGAGACAGGCTTCCTCATTCCCACGACTATTCCGATATATCCCTCAAGTTTTGATGACTTGCGCGGATCTGGAGCGATGGTAAATGTAGATCTCCTCGCTGCAACTACTATCGTAGACTGGCCAACGTTTATCAACCGAGTCTGTACCCTTCTCTCCGACGTAGATCTGCGCAAAAGAATGGGCATAGCCGCACGGAACAAAGCTAAGTTGCGATATGACTGGTCTGTTGTTATCAAGGACCATGAAGCGCTGTGGGACGAACTCATCGATGAAGCGGCGCGCCGCAATGGGGTGAATGAAAATAAAACTCTCGACCTAGACAGCTTTGGGTATCGAGAAATCTTCTCTCACTACTCAACGGACGAGCTTTCAGATGATCGGGTTGTTTCTACAACGAGTGTGACAGGCTCTCCTGAACTGCCCTTTAGCATGTTAAGAGACACCCTTCCGTGGTTTCAGGAAGATGTGTTCCTTGCAATTGACGCAATCATTAAGAAGACAGGCACGACAACAATAGGAGAAATCCTTCGTGATCTTGGCAAAGGCGGCGAACTGGAGGAAATCTCTCACATCGCACACCTGAGCCGAATGATCAAATACGGTTTACTCAAGTTCGGCGATTAAACAGCCTGTAAGTCTGCCCTGCACGCTTGTGATCTTGGGTTGATGTGAGTGTTGATTGCGCATAACCTGGAGCGGCTCCGACTGCTTTTCAGTATGAAGAAGGACAGAATCAGCTAGGAATCACCAGCATAGTATCTCTACAGTCAGTCCCCGGCAGCCGGTCGCGGTCATTTTGAGAGTTATCTGACATTCATCAGAATTCGGAATCGTGGCCGTTCTCCTTCCAGCAACCTTCAGCTTAAAAAGCGTATCACCTATGCCAACAATGGAGAGATGATCATGATACCTTTCGTCATCGCATCTAGTTCGCAGGAGACCCTGTCACAACAGATTGCTAGCAATCGACAGACGATTGACAACACGATAAGGGAACTCGGTGCCGTACTTCTTCGGGGCTTTAATATATCAACGGAGCCCCAATTCCAAGAGATCGTCACGCTTTTGTGTGGCCAGCCGCTTAATTACATGTACCGATCAACGCCGAGGACAGATTTAGGTCACGGTATCTACACAGCAACGGAGTACCCTGCTGGTTTATCAATACCGCTCCACAATGAGAACGCATACCAGAGGGACTGGCCTCTGCTAATTATGTTTTGCTGCATAGAGCCTGCGGCCGATAAGGCAGGACAAACGCCAATCGCCGACACCATTCGCGTGACGAACAGAATACCCAAGATGATACAGGATGTCTTTCGCGAGAAGGAGATTATGTATATCAGGAACTATCATCAGAGCGTTGATTTACCCTGGCAGGTCGTATTCCAAACCCAGTCACGCGATATGGTTGATAAGTATTGCGAAGAACATGAAATCGAAACCGTGTGGTTTCCGGATGGAGCATTGCAAACGCGACAAATCTGCCAAGCGTTTGCTAACCACCCAGTATCTGAATCGTGTATTTGGTTTAATCAAGCACACCTCTTTCATCCTTCCGCACTGGACGGCCGGACGCGGGCAGCTCTTGGTGAAATGTTCACCGAGGATCGTTTTCCAAGAAACGCTACTTTTGGGGATGGTTCTCGAATAGATGAAGAAATGCTCGCCGAAATAAGAACTGCATTTGAAGCAGAGAAAGTTTTGTTCGAATGGCGAAAGGGTGATGTCTTAGTTCTAGATAACATGCGCGTTTCGCATGGGAGAACACCATTTAAAGGCAAAAGGCGAATCCTCACGGCTATGGGTCGGCCCTATTCAGCATACATCAAATAAGATATATCCAAGCCGTGTCGTCAGGTACGATGTTAAGTATGTATGTCAGAGCAAGACCAACGTGGTCTGTAGAATTCCTGTGATCTGCCCGATCCCAACTCTTCTTGTTCGTGGCGCCGTACTATGGCCCGCACCGCTTTGGAATCCATGTTTACGTTCTGGCCGCCCCGAGGGGCTATTAGCCCCTCGTCCAATTGCCGCAAAACTCGCGCTCGCCGCGCGCTCGCGCCGACTTACGGCCGCGGTTCAGCATTCTGCCAATCTGCTCCCGCTCCCCATTGCCCAGTGCACCTTGCCTCGATGCTACTTCGTCAGGAAGCCGTTCTTCGCCGATATCCCTCGCTCAGAAAGTCTTTGCGTAGGCACACGATTACGTGGCTAGACTACTAGCAGCTCTGGAATGGACTTCATGAGGGCAAAGTACGTTGCGAGGAGGGACAATCCGCATAAGAGTATTTGTGAGTGACGGTAGTGCTGAATAGGTTCGTGCGTATTCGGCTAGTACACACCGCGATTGAAGATTAGCAACTCAGGAAGCATGCGACCAGGTGGGGCCGCGTAGGAAACCGGACTACATTACGTGGAATCAGTACCCAAAGGGAAGATTATGCTAACAAGTAAACTCTGCGTAAAGAACGATTTTTCTGAGCCTTGGTTTATTCCTTGGCGCGAAAGCATGAAGCATGATGCCAACGGCATCCAACTTGGCGGACGTTTTCTACATCGCAAAGAGTGGGAATTCGTTACAGTTTGCCAAGCTCTCGAAGAGAGAGGAATGTTGGGACCGGGCAAACGTGGTCTCGGTTTTGCTGTTGGCCTGGAGCCATTGCCATCAATATTCGCAAACAGGGGCTGCACGATAACCGCCACGGACCACGAGACCGACTCCGACGGCGCGTGGGACGGTCAATGGGCGTCCGATCTTGGAGCTCTCAACAACCCCGATATCTGCGAACCCTCCATATTCCACAAAAATGTGACGCTACGACGTATTGATATGAATAATCTGCCCGCAGACCTTAACGGCTATGACTTCTCGTGGTCGTGTTGTGCACTCGAGCACTTGGGAAGTCTACAAAAAGGTCTTGAGTTTCTGCATTCCCAAATGCGGTGCTTGAGACCCGGCGGTGTTGCAGTCCACACGACAGAATATAATCTCTTGTCGAACGACGCCACGCTCACCGAAGGACCAACGGTAGTTTATCGACAGAGAGACCTAAGCGAATTGCAGTACCGCCTTGAGAAGCAAGGTCACAGCCTCGAGCCTATGAACATGGATATAGGAAATAGCATGGAGGATTGGTTTATAGCGCATCAACCATGGGAAGACACAACGAAAAATCTCTCTCATCTCCGCTTATTGATTGGCCGTAACATCTGCACGTCTGTACTATTAATTGCGACCAAAAGTCGCGCCTGACCTACTCAATGCGTTCCTGAGAGAACTCTTTGCTTACTAGCCAGTCCTATCCCTCAGGATTCTGTGAGATAGCCTGCTCTTGTCCAGGATACCTGGACGTGCTCACAATATTGCCAACCGATCACTAGCCAAGCGCGTGATAGTTTTTACACCACATCCCGCACATAAGTGACAACCGATCGGAGTGCTCAAGGACGCAAATAAAAAACATGCGGGGTGCAGATCGAACTCTCTGATAAAGAGCTCGTAAGTCTTGATGTAGCGGCAGCGAGCGCCAAGAGAGTGAATCTACGAGATGCAGTCAGGCGTCGACAGTGACCAGTTGGGCGCTGAGAACATCTCGGTCCACGACAACTTACGTTTGCGCCGAAGTTTATCTCTCTGGGTTGCTTGCGAGAGTCATCAAGAAACTATTGTGCCTGGCTTTTCGCGGTTCTCTCATCACACTTGAATGTCTCAACGTATATCCATATGAAACGACGTACAATTGGTTACGCAAGCCAGAATTACGCAAGTCATAGCCGAGTCAGCGCCTTATACCAGTCAATTATCAGAGAGCGCTGGGACGTTGTGTCAGCGGTAAAAACAGCCGATGAGCTCGCATCGCTCGATCTCGTAATCTTGCATATAGAACCTCATGATTATGCTGCAATCTATAAGGAATATCCTGGATTAAGCCGGAAATATGTAATTAGTTATTGCGTATGGGAAGCCGACAAGCTACCCGAGCCGTATCGAGCGTCACTTTCTCTAGTCCAGGAAGTGTGGACCCCTTCGGAATATTGCAAATCGGTCATTGAACAGTATCATGATCGCGTCTATTGCATTCCCCATTGCATAGAGCGAGACGGAGGTTATTCGCAAATCGAGTTCGATCGTGTAAGAGAGATTATTCGCCCTCGTGACGACGATTTTTTCTTCTTGAATATGGGTGCCACCGGTGACAAGCGGAAGAATATCAAGGCTTTAATCAACTCATTCCGCAGCTGCGCGGATCAAATTCCGCAAGCCCGGCTAATACTGAAGGCTCCGCTGTCGGATTCGACCACTTCCGATCAACGCATCACAACGATTACCAACTTCCTATCAGACGGAGAAGTGAATGCGCTATACGCGATATCTAACGTATACGTAAGCACTCATCATGGCGAAGGATGGGGACTAACTCTATCCGACGCAATGCTTCTCGGCATACCTGCAATAGCTACCGGCTACTCGGGGAACCTTCACTACATGACAGAAGACAATGCATTTTTAATTCCTTCGGAGGAGAGGAATATCGAGACGGATGATTGCTTCGGATTATTCTCGGGAAATATGAAGTGGGCATATCCACGTCTCGACGACATTGCATCAAATATGGTCTTTGTGGCGGAACACTATGACAATGACATAGTGATTCAGAGAGCTCTCCAAGCAAAGCGCGACGTGCTGCGCTTCAATAGGCAGCAAATACGGGAGTTGATCCATGGTCGGCTAAGCGACTTGCTTGCAGAAAGACAATAACCTAATTGACCGACTAAAGTATGACAGGCATAACCCGATCCCTAATGTAATGTTAGGGAGCATATCCCTTTTCACTACAATCCGTAACTACTGACATTTGGCTCGCCGATAGGATAAGCGGTTGCCGACAGACGGGAAACAGATGAACCGCTGTTGACGTTGTTCTTATGTTCTTCGGGTACTAACCATACGGCGTGCTCACGAAGTGAGCGGATCATCAACTGTATTGAAAAACCAAAATTGAGAAGGCGAGGGGGGAGAAAGGCTAATGCGAGACCCAAGGATATTCTATTACGCGTTCGATAGTGGCTTACCGTCCGGAGGAGAGAAGGATACATACGAGCATGTTGACATTTTGAACCAGAGCGGAAGCGACGCATATGCTCTTCACCTGAAGGAGGGTTATCGGCACACATGGTTCAGAAATGAAACGCGCACCATTTGTTTCCGAGACATGTGGAACCTTCACGACAGACAGCGGGACTATTTCGTGTTGCCAGAAGTTCTCGGACCAATGATCGAAAGTTTCCCTGGCCGTAAGGTTATTTTTAATAAAAACGTTTACTACGGGTTTCAGGCATTTCAGAGTGATGAGCAGCTATTCAAAACTTATTCAGATCCATCGGTAGCTGCGGTATTCGCTGTTTCCGAGCATAATAGATCTCACTTGGCCTTCACGTTTCCGGAAAGTCAAATCTTTAGAGTTGTTTATAGTATTGACTGTGAAGTGTTCAGTTACAATCCAATGCCGAATAAAAAGCCTATTATTGCTTGTGTCGCAAAAGACCTCCCACAACTGGATATGCTTCGGAAAATCATCTCGGCTAGGAATTGTGCAGGACTTAACGATTTCGGAATGTACGAGTGGCTATTATTAAAGGGCTATGATGAAGGACGGATGGCGAGCACATTACGTGACGCCGTCCTCGTCATTTCTCTATCCACAAAAGAGGGGCTCAGCAGAACGATTCGAGAGGCGATGGCGTGTGGTTGCCTCGTGCTAGTTCCTGCTGCAGGAGCCGCCATGGAAGATCTCCCACAGCATGCCCACGTGGAAGTGGAGAACTTGATGGACATGGTGACAAAAATCGAAGACATCATGCGGATGTTCCTGCATCAGCCCGATCAGTTGGCCGCACTTTCTTTAGAAAATTGCAGGTACGCAACCTCCTTCACATATCAGCGCTCACGCGAGCACATATTGCGGGCGTGGCAAGAGATTCTCCGTGAGGACTGATCGATCGGATGATGGGAGTCCCCTACTCTCAAGGCCTTCACACGACTGGCCCACCTCGCTCCACGCTGCGTGCGTTGGAAGATGAAGTGCCCATTCACCAGGAACTATTGTCTCGACGACTGGCTCCGCGAGCTGCTGTTGTTTTAGCGGCTGCTTGCCTTGAGCGTTGGGCTACGAAGTAGAAGACGAATCCGAGGGTGAATGCAATCACCTGCCTAGTTAGTGTCTCGACTGTTGGGAAAACGCAGAACCAGAGTCTATCCATGCGAGTGCTCCGTCCGATAAGCCAATGAACCAGAGCTGTTGGAACTGATGTGCAAACTGCATCTTCTGAGCTTGGTCTCCCACGATCACGATCAGAGCGAGACCGAGCAAGATGCCGGTGAGTACCAGCATCTTTGGATACGGCAGTCCGCGATATTCGATGAACGTGAGCACGGCGACAAGGCAGGAGAATAAAGAGCCGAGCAGAACACCGAGACAGAGAGGCTCATTACCGAGATGCCTAACCATAAAAGACACCGGCGTTCCACGTTTTGTTCCCACACGGACTAAATTATCTCGGCTGGTAGCCGTTAAAATGAAATGGGAGGACAGCGAACATATGGCTCGCGCGTCTCTAGCTCAGTCAGCTCTCGTAGAAGTTCCGAATCGCTTCGAACTATGCCACCTCGCGAGCAGGGCCACTCGCGCCTTTCATGTTCCTAGCACTACTGTTGCGCATACAATCAATTTTGCTTTTTTCCGGATCGGCGGCTCTCATGCAACTCATCCCGAAATTAGGTTGAGATCTCTGGCCCACACGCCAATCGTTGACCTGCGGCGAGCCATCTCTAGCTCAAAGCGATTCTGATACGTACGGAAGACCGAACTAGCCCGGCGACTTTCACTGCATCTTCGTCACGCACCAATCAGAGTAGAAACGCTTAAGACACTCTGGAGTGCTAGCACGATGAAGCAGATTGTATTCCGCGGGCCACGACTAACTGGCGCCCGATATCCATCTTTCTTTGAGGAGCTTCTCGGTTAATTCTGGAGTTGATTCAACTTGTTCCGACTCCTTCTTTGTGTCGATCAGCTCGCTGAACTTCTCGCGGGTCTTTCTTGCATTGTCCTGAGATACCGCGATCGGGTTTGCTGGCGCTGTATGAGTGAGGGCAGAAGGGGACAAGGAAACCTCCTTGCGAGAGCGACGCTTTCTTGGCTGGGGTAGAGGTGCGAGAGGCGGAGTGTTCAGAACTGATTCGTCGCGAGATGGGAGTTCCTTTGCTGCAGGAGTGACTGGCTCAGCAGAAATAACGGCGGGACTCCTTTTAATCGTCAGCTTAAGCCGACGGCGTCTGACAGATGGAGGGCCAGGCTCTTGCGCGAGTAGTGCGCGGACCTGTTGGAGTAACAGAATCTCGGAGTCTATGTACGCAATGATTTCTTCATAAGCCATCGCTGATGTCTTGCCTTTCATTTGGATGGGTGGAATACAAGGATTTTCCTATGGCAGTCAGGGCGAAAATCAGTTTTCTGCCATTGGCGGTAAAGGAATACGACCGGTGCCTGTGGCGATGCAATAACGGCGAACGTTGATTTTTCCGTACCAATGCATACGCAACTATGACCGAAACTCGCCTCTCATCCAATTCCGGTGTCACCAATCTCATTTTCCGCCGATCTGCCTTTTTCTGCCATCTGGTGCGGAATCAACCACTTTGGATGAAATTTTGTGCGCTCACAAATACGACCGATTTAGTCTTATATTGATTATGAACGCTCGGGTACCACCTCATGCCGGGTCAAACGGTTCTCACCACAGAGCCAAATACGCTATTTGGATTGGCCTGGCTGCATTAGGACTGGTTTTCGCCGCCATGGTCTGGGAAATATCTCGTCCTTCTGGCAGCCCTGATCCGACCGTGCGGGGAGCAACAAAGTCTTCCGTCATCCTCGACATTGGAGTGCTCGTATTCCGGGAAGGGCTGGAGTGCGTCCTGGTGCTGGCCGCAATCACCGCCGGACTGACCGGCGACCAGGAACGATACCGCCGCCCTGTGGCTATAGGAGCCGGGATCGGCTTTGGGGCGACATTGATCACGTGGTCGGTGGCTGTCCGTATCCTCGCGGATCTTGCTAAGAAGGTTTCCGCTCTTGCACTGCAGGCCGCCACCGGCTTGCTGGCTATCGTCGTTCTCCTGATCGTCATGAACTGGTTTTTCCATAAGCTCTACTGGACGGGATGGATATCGCTCCATAACAGGCGCAAACGAAGCCTCCTCGAGGAGACGACAAAGCAGTCAGGAAGAAGAAATGTTTTGTTAGGATTTGCTTTGCTCGGATTCTCCTCTTTCTACCGGGAGGGTGTGGAGGTTGTTCTCTTCCTGCAAAGCTATCGGCTGAGATTGGGAAACGAGCCGGTGCTTTACGGTGTACTGCTTGGCTCGATACTGTCGGCGGCGGTTGCGGCCCTTACCTTTGTCGCTCACCGAAGACTGCCCTATAAGAGGATGCTCGTGTTGACGGGCGCCTTGCTTGCCGTCGTGCTCTTTGTGATGGTTGGAGAGCAGGCGCAGGAGATGCAACTGGCTCATTGGCTTCCAACGACATCCATACCTGGGCTGGTGGATAGAATTCCGTCTTGGGCCGGATTGTGGTTTTCAATCTTTCCGACGGTAGAAACACTCACCGGGCAGACTCTCGCGCTGGCTGTGGTGCTTGGCTCGTATTTTCTTGCGCAAAGACAGCTCCGCTCGACCATTAGGATTTGACGCACACGGTTTCGCATAAGCAGGGAGAAGGAATATGTCACCGATCCCCGAGTTTTTAAGCAATGCAGTTCAGAAGATTTTCTTTCGGTGCGCAATCGTGACGGATGTCGAAGCCTTGACTGGTCATTTCCGCCTGGTAACGGTGGCGGGGCCAGCCCTGATCGGCGAAACCTGGATTCCCGGACAGAAGGTGCAGTTTCATCTCGGGAATCTCGTCACTCGTACCTATACTCCCACCGCATGGAATCCGGACAAAGGTATTGCGCAATTCCTGATGTTTCTTCATGGCAATGGACCGGGCTCGGATTGGGCGGCCTCGCTGCAGAAGGGAGACCCCTGTCAATTTATAGGCCCGCGAAGTTCTCTTAACTTCGCAGACATCAAGGGGCCATCCTTATTTTTTGGAGATGAGACCTCAATCGGAGCTGCCCAGGCTCTCGCCAGTAGCAACACTGGAAATCGCCAGGCGCATTATGTGTTCGAAGTCTCGTCGTCCATCGAGTCCGAGGAGGTCCTGCGCCGAGCAGGCCTGACGAACACAAAGCTCGTTCAACGGACAGCGGATGAGACCCATCTTCATGAGGTCGATAAACTCCTCGCGAGCACAGCAACAAGTCTTGGTCTGCCCCAGTGGATTCTGACCGGGAGAGCACAGTCTATTCAGACTCTCCGCAAGCTGCTTCGCGCACGGAGGATGCTCTTCTCCAAGCTGAACGTAAAAGCCTATTGGGCCAATGGGAAAACCGGCCTCGATTGATCGGTGCATGTAAGGAAGCAGCAGTGAATGTCTTCGATCAGTAGGATCGCGAATCGTTTACCTGGACATTCGAGGCGAGCAGGATTTCGATGTTGCGCTTGCTGCTGTGCAATCGATTCGCGATCGGAGCAGCGAGTAAACATCGGAACCGCATTATTTCAATTCGAATGCTGTTGTGGCAAAAGTGCACAATGACAGAAGATGGAGAGAGGAATCGGAGCAAGATGTTTCACTCTTTTGTTTCGTGAGCCTGAACAGGAATTCTCACAGGGAATGGCCGCTCGATGACAAAGGAAGAAGCGACCCGAAAGCTTAGACAGATGGGTGTGCAGTGTGCCGAGATCCTGCATCTGCTTGCACCGCTGCCTTCAGATCCCGCATCGGAGGCAGCGATCCGGAGCCTTACCGCGGATCTAAGACAAGGGATTGAGTCGGAATATATTCGCACGCAGCCGGAGCGGATCCAAAGATCGATGACGATCTTCGAACTTTCTATATACTCTCCTACGATTGAAGAGGCCTGGAAGGAGAGCGGAATCCGTCGACTCAAAGTCGATGGCAAGATTGATTGGAAGTGGAAGGAAGCAATCGAATCAGTTGCCTACAAAGTCTCAAAATACTTGTCATGAGGCTCTTCTTTGGATTTGGCCGTAGTGCAAAGTCCTTCTGCTTTCGAATACCATTCCTGGCACTGGTTTAAGAAGATTAAGCCCTGTGTTTCTATGCGCGCAGCGCAATTGCTTACGATTACGAAGCGTGAAACGGGCGTCAAAGTGGAGGCGGACCTCTTCATTTCGAGGCGCAAGGATCCTGGCATTTTGGGTTGGCTTCGAGAGGTCGGGGCTGCTGTAGTCGATAATAGGAATGAGGTCTACTGACCTGGGGAGCACGTATTGGCATTATCGAAGACAGAATTGGTGCGCATGATCTCTGAAAAGACCGGCGTTCAAGGCAAACAAGTTTCAGAAGTCCTGGCCCTGCTGGCCGAAATCGCTATCAGTGAAACGAAGCAAAGCGGTGAGTTCACCGTTCCCGGTCTAGGCAAACTCGTAAAGTCAGAGCGGGCCGCCCGCGTGGGCCGCAACCCGGCTACAGGCGAATCGATTCAGATCCCCGCGAAGACAACGATCAAGTTCCGCGTTGCGAAAGCGGCGTCGGATGCCATAGACGCGATTGTCTAGTTCCGACCGTGCAGACGGCACCGAGCTAGCGCGGGCCTCTCAATGCTATCGCTGCGGCGTGCTGGCAAACCTGGCGGCCGCAGCCAAAGCACCGAACATTGGATCGGCAATCTTTTTCATCGAGGTGCTTCCGTATTGACTCTGAAAGCTTGTTATAGCAGCGACGACGAAAGAGCAATTGTTGGATCCAGTTCACGGTTAACCTCTTATTCAGCGCGCAAGGCTTGCGCGGGATCGATGGAAACTGCCCTTCGCGCAGGCAGTGCAGCCGCCATAAAGCTGCTTAGAAACAAAGTCAAAACAGCCATTCCAAACAGAACGGGGCTGGCGGCATTCACCTGAAACAGAAATGCTTTCACCGAGTGAACAGCGAGAATCGCCAAGCATCCGCCTGCCACGGTGCCAAGTGCCAACAGCGCGACTGTCTGCTTCATGACCATATTGAAAACAGCCATACGAGTAGCGCCGAACGCCATACAAACGCCGATTTCTGTGGTCCGCTGATCTACATACGAGGCCGTCAAGCCGTAAATGCCGACGCAGCTCAGAAGCAGCACCAGCGCGGCAAAGAAGTTCGATAGTACAGATAACAACCTCTCTACCGAGATGGCATCGTTGAATTGCACGGCGAACGCTTTCGGCTCAGCTTCGGGGCTGGTGGGAGCGAGTTCGTGAAGCACGTTCCTATAGGCTGAGTCGGCTTCCGTGAGTGTATGGGCATGGATGATAAAGGTCATGCCTTGCAAGCGCCGAGTGCTGCTTCCGAATGAAAGATACACGGTCGGTGTCGTGGCCTGCCGCAAGCTGCTGTATTTGGCATCTTCAACAACCCCTATCACTCGACATTCCTTCGTGTTCGCTCCGGAGGCGGTCGTACCAACATGCTGATAAAGAGCTTGCCCCAGGGCGGAAGTATTGGGAAAAAGACGACTTGCCCCAGCACGATTGACAATGCAGGTGTCTCTGTCCGAATCCTGGCCGGCAAAGTCGCGGCCAGCGAGAATCTGTGTGCCGAGAGTCGCGAAGTAATGAGCTCCTACATCATTCACTGAATAGTCTTCTCTCAGTTCCTCCGCAGAACTGAAATGCGCATCATGACTGAATGCTTCTGTATGACTCCAGCCGTTGAGCGGCGTGTTCTCAGCCACGCTTGCATCTATCACTCCTGGCATCTGACCGATGCGTAAAACCATTTCCCGATCAAGATGGACTAGATCTCGATCCTTTTGAGGAAGATCACCAAAATCTGCGGTGACAAGGAGCACATTCTCCATGTGAAATCCAAGATTGCTATTTCTCAGGTTCATTACGGAGGCTCCGAGCATCGTGGCTATGACAACCATGGCTAGACCGAATGCAATCTGCGCAGGTATAAAAAGCCTTCGTAGGAAGGTACCTTTGCCCGCCAGAATGTTTTTGTTCGACTGCCTTAACGTTGGCTCGATGGAGGTGTGGCCTGCCAGCCATGCTGGAATGAAACCGAAGAGTAATGCGCAGAAGATGGCGCATCCCGCAGTAATAGCCAGAGTGAATATATCGGGTTCAACAGACAGAGCCACCGCAGCTTCGCGGTTACTGATGAATTGCAATAAATAGCGGTCCGTTATCCATGCGAATGCGATTGCCAACGTTGCACCGGCGACTGACACGGTCAGGGCTTCCACCAGAAGTTGCCGCATTAACCGGACTCGGGTTGCCCCCAGTGCTCCGCGAACCGCAAATTCATGCTCACGCTGAGCAACGCGCGTCAGAAACAATCCGGCAAGGTTGAGGCAGCATGCGAAAAGTACGACACCTACGAGCGTCTGAAGAAGAAAGAGTGGCTTGGAGTATTGGTTGCGTAAAAAGCTCTAGCCTGTCCGGCCCAGGACAACCACGAATCGGGCATGATTTTGGACAAGCCTGCTTCGCATGGATGGAGCCGTTTCCCTCATAACGGCTTCGAAGAGATGGGACATTTCTGCGAGAGCATTTGCCTGGCTGATACCTGGCTTAAGGCGGCCCCAGGCAGTAAGCCAGAGACTGCCGGTACTATGCAAAAGTGATTCCTTCCCATGTACGAGGGGTTCGAATGCCAGCGGCATATAGAAATCAGGATTTGTCCCAACAAGCACGCCGTCAAAACCCGATGGAGCAATCCCGACAACCGTAACGCTTTGTCCAGACAGTGTGATCTGCTTTCCAATGACTGACGAGTCCTCGTGATAATGCTGCACCCAGAATCGATGGCTGAGGACGATAGCCCAGCCATCAGTGCCGCCGCCCGTCTGATCGTCCGCAGGCATCAAGAACCTGCCTTCCGCAGGCGCCAGCCCCAATACCTGAAATGTATTTCCACTCACGATAGCCCCCGGGTAAATGCGGGAGACACCATTTTCGGTCAGCACCACGTCGCTGGAACTCCAGCCGAATATCCCGGAGAAGGACTTCGCTTGGCGCTGCAGAGACTGCATGAGGAAAAGATTTAATGGCATCCCATTCGCACCGGGATCAGGGGAGTCTCCATTGACAGAGATGCGGACGAGGCTGTCCGGATCGGGGATCGGCAGGCTCTTGAGTAGCAATGCGTGCATCAGGGTGAATATGCCGGTATTGGCCCCGATCCCGATAGCAAGGACAAAAATTGCAGTTGCTGCAAAAGCCGGAGATCTTGATAGTTGTCGCATGGCATATCGTATGTCGGCCCAGATACTTTCCAGCGTTGGCCACTGCCACACTTCTCAGCTATGCTCTTCTATCCGCGTTACGTTGCCGAACTCGCGGCGCGCGGTTCGCTCTGCTTCTTCTTGCGTCATGCCCCGGTCCGTGAGATCAGCGATCTTCTCGTCAAGGTGTTCACGGATAGACTCTGAGAGTTCGTCATAGCGACGATGGCGAGAGAATGACGATCTGAGCCAGCGCATACGGATAACTCCTGCGGTGAAGACTTTGCGTGGGAAGTACCTCCCCTATTCCCCACGAAGTACATTCATAGGGTTGAGACGTGCTGCACGAACAGCGGGGATGAGAAATGCGGCGACCGAGATTGCTCCAAGTAGAACAACTGATGACGCAAAGCTTGTCACATCGAATGGGCTGACCTGAAATAGCAAACGGGTAAGCAATCGGGTGAGAAGGAGTGCGCCACCGATACCAGCGAACATTCCCGTAGCGGTCAAGAGCAAACCATGACGAAAGACAATCCGTAAAATATCCCCGCGTCCCGCGCCTATAGCCATGCGAATTCCAAACTCCTGCATCCGCTGAAGAACTGAATATGCAATCACCCCATAAATCCCGACCGCTGCAAGCATCAGAGCAAGTGAAGAAAAGATGCCGAGCAGGATTGCCGCAAATTTGTCTCCGGTCATAGAACTCGCAACTGTTTCCTTCATCGTCGTAACCTTCGATACTGGAAGCTCTGCGTCCAATGCTGAAACCTGTTGACGTATCGCCGTGGCAAGCGTTTCGCTATTAGGTCCACGAACAATGACGCTGAAGGAGGACGATGGTTTTTGAGCGAAAGGTTCATAGATCTGTGGGCTTACGGCTGCTTTCAGGCCAGTCTGTTTAACATCCCCTACGACTCCGACAATCTGGCGAAGGTAGGTCGGTCCTGAGATGTCTATGCTTTTCCCGATAGGGTTTTCCGATGGGAAAAAGCGCTTGGCCATCGTTTCGTTAATGATTGCGACTGGAATGTGATTTGCTGCGTCCTGCTGATCGAAGAAGCGTCCCTGTAGCAAGGGAATTTCCATCGAACGGAAGTATTGCGGTGTGACGCGGTAGTAGTTTGCCGTGGTTCCTGAGTCGCTTGCTCCAATCGGACGGCCATCAATACGGATACCGGCATCCGGAGCATCCTTGAAAGGGAGACCGGACGATATAGCAGCTTGTCGAACATCCGGAAGCCTTATGAGGTGCTCAACAAGAGCTTCGGCAAACTGAGCTTGTTGATACGGCTTTTGATACTTGATAGATGGAAGATTGACGTTGGCCGTCACTATGTTTTCTGGATTAAACCCGGTATCGACTTGAAGCAGGTGCCAGAAGCTCTTCAGCACGAGGCTGGAACCAGTAAGAAGTACTAGGGAAAAAGCTACTTCTGACACGACTAAAATACTGCGAAGAGTGGTCCGCTTGCCTCCCGCTGAAGCTTTGCTTCCAGACTTGAGGGGATCAAAGAGATTTGTGCTGGATAGCCGTATGGCAGGCAGTGATCCAAATAGCAGCCCGGTTATTGTTGTCAGCAGGATTGTGAACAACAACACCGTATGGTCTACGCTGATCTTATCGAATTCTGGAACGTTAACGAGGGGGGACTTACTGATAGCCGTGACGCCGATAAATGCAAAGGAAGTCCCCAATATGCCTCCTGCCAGTGCAAGCACGAAACCTTCTGTCAGAAGTTGTTGAACGATGCGCCTTTGACTTGCGCCCAGGGATGTTCGCAGCGCAATCTCTGGTTCTCTGGCTGAACCACGCGCCAGTAGTAAACCAGCGACATTTACACAGGCAATGAGAAGCACCAACCCCGTGGCACCTAGCAACACATACAGTGGGGTTTTGAGTTCACCGGTGTAATACGTGGTGAGCGGGAATACGTTCACACTCCAGAACTGCGGCGTTCGCAGGCGTGGCATGATGGCGTCCATTTCTGCTTGAGCCTGTTCGGGGGTGACATTTTGCTTGAGGCGGCCAATACCCCAGAGAAAGTGACCTCCATCGAGATCTTCTGCGGTGAGGCCCATAGGCTTCCAAATCTCAGCATCATGAGGAAAGCTGAAGCTTGCAGGCATTACTCCAATAACAGTGAAGTCAACGTCATTGAGCTTGACGGTAGATCCGAGCACATTGGCGCTGCCGGAGAATTGCCGTTTCCACAGGTTGTAACCGAGCAGGATAACGTGATCGTTGCCTGCCGTGTCTTCTTGCGGTGTGAATGTCCGGCCTAAGATGGGCTTTATTCCCAAAAGGTCAGGCAAATTGGCTGTAACGCGCTCGCCCGAAATGCGCTCAGACCTGTCCCCCTCGGAAAGGTTGAATGCCATGCTCACAAAAGCGCCGAGTTGGTTAAAGGACTTACTCTGTTCTCTCCAGGCCATAAAATCCTGAGGCGGTGCCTCAAAATGCGAGAAGCGCGGCAACCATTTCTCGTCGAGCATCATGAGCCGTGAAGGATCATGGAAAGGCAGAGGGCGTAGAAGCACGCTATTTACCACGCTAAAAATTGCGGTGTTGGCTCCGATGCCAAGGGCAAGAGTTAATAGGGCGACAATAGTGAATCCAGGGGATTTGCGTAATTGCCTTAGTGCAAACTTAACGTCTGCCCATGCGCCTTCCAGCGTTGGCCACTGCCACACTTCTCTGCTGCGTTCTTCGATCCGCGTGACGTTGCCGAACTCGCGCCGGGCTGCGCGTTCTGCTTTATCCTGTGTCATGCCGTGTTCCATCAGGTCTGCGATCTTTTCGTCGAGATGTTCGCGGATCGTCTCTGAAAGTTCGTCGTAGCGACGGCGACGAGAGAACAGTTGCTTGAGCCAGTTCATTCGATTCTCCCTATTCGGTGCGAAGGGCTTGCATTGGATCAATGGAAGCCGCACGTCGTATTGGTGTCAGCGCAGCCAGTAACCCAATTGTGGCAAGCAGAGCTACCAGCGCTACGATGACAATGCCATCGCGTTCAAACTGAATCGAAATGATGTTGCCCACGACGCGATGGATCACGAGAGTCATGAACAGCCCAGTTCCCAAGCCGCTCGCAAGCAATATAGAGATGCGAGCAAACATCATCTTCGTGATTCCGATACGCGTTGCTCCAAGGGCCATACGCACACCGATATCTCTCGTATGACTGATCACTTCCTGGGTTAGCAAGCCGTAGATGCCGACAGCCACGAGGAGAACTGCGATGCAGGCGAAGATTCCAAATACCCAACTCTCCATCCGGTTGCTGACCAGAGCATCGCTAAGCAACTCGTCCATCGTTTCCGGCTGTTGAAATGCGATTGCCGGCCCGACATCACTCAAGGCTTTCTTCAGTTGAGGGATGATACTCAAAGGAGAAACTGCCGTGCGTACATACAGATAAGGGCTCCACGACCCCGTATTTTTCTGTTCCTCTAAAGACTCCCGCGAAATTGGAAAGTCGATTTCTGGCCGGGCAGGCTCCAGCGCGTTCTGTCGCGCATCGGCGACAACCCCGACAATCTGAACTTTGCTTCCGTCTCCCTCTCGAAATGCTTGTGTTATGGGATCCAACCCTTTCGGCAAAAACTCTTTAACCCAGGCCTGATTCACAATCGCCACTGCCTGCGAATCCGGCGTGTCCTGCGCATTGAAGTTCCGGCCTCTGAGAATTGGAAGCCCGATCGCAGCATAGTATCCGGATGAAACAGCTCTGCTCTCAGCTGTCCTTTGGATATTCGGTGGATCCGGTGGCTGGCCCACAAGAGGCAGATAAACGGCTCCTCCATAACCAAGCAATGCCCCCTGGTCGCTGAAACCTGCCGCAGTCACGCCTGGAATTTCCCGCACCCGCTCTTCCAAGGGCATGAGCAACTGGCGCACCGAATCTCGCCCCTTCGCGGCATAATCGCCGGAGGGAATATTGATTTCCAGCGCCAGCAAATTGTTCGAATTGAATCCAACGTCAGCGCTCAACATGCGATGCAAGGCAAGCAGAAGCATGCCGGAGAAAACCAGCAAAACCAGCGATAACGAGACTTGTGCAACCACAAATCCTGCACGCATCCTGTGCTGCTGCCCTGTAGTGCCAGACGTGATGCCAGACTTAAGGGCCTTGTTGGGATTGGATTGGGCGGCGTGCCAGGCCGGAGCAAGTCCGGCCCCAATGCTGGAGAGGACGCTGACGCCTAGAGTGACGGCAATCACTTCGAGATTCAACGTGATATTTGCACCGCGCATAAAGGCATGGATCAGGAATGCCTTCATGGCTGCGAGTAAACTTGCGGCGAGTAGAATTCCAGCACATGCGCCCATCGCTCCGAGCAGGGTATTCTCCACCAGCAGTTGACGAATCAGCCTGCTTCGAGCCGCGCCTATTGCGACCCGCAAGGCCATTTCTCGTTCGCGTGCGACTCCACGCGCGAGCAAAAGTCCGGCTACGTTCGCGCATGCAATCAGTAGCACTGACAAAACTGCGCCCAGCATCAGCCATATCTCGGACAATTCATCACGGCCACGCAGGGTCGTAGAGATAGGAACCAGTTTTGCGGTACGTCCCGTGTCCGAATCAGGCTTTTCTTTCCCAATCTCCTGCATCACATGCGTCATATCGGCACTGGCCTGCTGCAGAGAGACTCCTGGCTTCATGCGGCCAAAAGTTATTAGCCAGTGAGTCCGCCATTCCCCGACGAAGTTCGATCGGACGTGCATCGGAATGTAAATCAGGTTTGGTTTTCCATATGGAAAACGAAAGCCTGCGGGCATCACTCCGATCACCTGATATGGTTCGCCGTCGAGATTCACAACTTTACCGATGACATCGTGATCAGCATTGAAAGACTGACGCCACACTTCATAGCTCAGGACGACGACATTGTTTTTCCCTGGTTGATCCTCGCCGGGAGCAAATGTTCTGCCCAGGAGTGGGCGTACTCCGAAGACATCGAAAAAGTTATCCGTCCCCTGATCGACATTCAAATAACGAGTCTGGTCCCCGGCTTTCAAGGTCATGCCCCAGAAATCCTCGTAGGCCGCAAAAGCTTCAAAGCTCGAGTTCAACTTGCGCATCTCGAGATATCCTGGCCAAGAGGACATTTGCCAGTCGCCGGAAGGAGAATACGTTGGAACACTCACAATGCGATTCACATCGCTGTAAGGCAATGGGCGCAGAACAACAGCGTCGATCACGCTGAATATTGCGGCCGTCGCCCCAATTCCGAGCGCTAGAGTCAATACCGCCGCGACCGTGAACCCCGGTGATTTCCATAGCTGTCGAAAGGCAAATCTTGTGTCGGCCCAGATGCTTTCGAGCGTCGGCCATTGCCAGACTTCGCGGCTACGCTGCTCGATCAGTGTTGCGTTGCCGAATTCGCGGTGGGCAACGCGTTCCGCCTGCTCGCGCGTCATGCCGCGATTCATCAGATCGGTAATCTTCTCTTCGAAGTGCTCTCTTATTGACTCGGAGAGCTCGTCATAACGGCGACGGCGAGACAACAGTTGCTTGATCGAGTTCATGAAAAATCTCCTATTCAGACCGGAGCGCTCGCATTGGGTCAATGGAAGAAGCACGGTACGCTGGAAAATAGCAGGCGGCAAGGGTGACTACCATGAGCAATGTGCTCACTGCCAACAGCGTTAGGGGGTCGTAAGACCGAACGCCGTACAGCACCGGGGTTTTTGCAAGGTAGACGCTTTGCAATAAATGAGTCAGGGCGAGGGCGGCGGATATTCCGATGCTGACTCCAATAAGAGCAAGTTGTGCGCCACGTTTTAGGACATGCAGGAGGACTGTTCCGCGTTTGGCGCCCAGCACCATGCGAATAGCCATTTCCTGGGTGCGTTGGCTGACGAGATACGAGATCACTCCGTACAGCCCGATACTGGCAAGCAGTAGTGCAAGGCCGGAAAAAACACCCAGGAGAGCCAGGAAGAACTGCCGTGCCGCAAGTGTTGTTTCAATGAACTGCGTCATGGTTTCAGGTGAGTATGCGACCTGTTCGTGATTCATTTGACGTAATGCGCGCTGAATCTCTGGAAAAATCAGATCGGCTTTATCGGCGCGAACGACGAGATCGGTAACAATACCTGTCGGGGAAATCAGATCGTCCCCAACCATCTGGGCGGTCGGCAAATAGATTTGGGAGCGCAGCGAATAGCTTGCGTCATTATCCAGTCCCCACTGCATGACGTGTCCCACGACCCCTACGATCAGAATTTTTTTGTCGGACCCGTCGAAATTGAGTTGTTTCCCGACGGGATCGCTGTTGCCGAAGTATTGCTTTGCAAGCGATTCATCAATGACTGCTACCAAAGGGGAGTTAGCCCGGTCTGCATCGTTAAAGAAGCGGCCGTGCAAGAGCGAAATGTGCATCACTCGGAGATAATCAGGCTCAACGATGTAGCGAAGAGCCCAGTGCATGTCATTTGCGTATGTCGGCCGGGATTCATTATCCAACCAAAACAGCTGTTCATCATCATTGCCGGTCATGGGGAGTGAACCCCAGGAAGATGAAACCGCCTGAACGCCATGTACTTGTTTAATGTGGCGATCAACTTCACGAAGGTAGGTTTGTACTTCTCTGGTAGCAGCAGTTGGAGAATAGGGTACGGACAAGCTGAAAGTAAGAACTCCATTCGAATCGAAGCCGGGCTTACTGCGCGATAGCGTAACCAAACTGCGGATCATGAGGCCGGTAGCTACCAGCAATATAAGAGCGGCGGAAATTTCAAAAATCACCAGCGCATCCTGCGTCCTATGGCGCGCCCCGCTGGTACCCCTGCCATGTTCTTTCATCGCAGCTTGCGGTTGCTGTGTTGCAAGCTTCCATGCGGGTAGCAATCCGAAAATAATTCCTGTAGCGACAGAAACAACGACTGTCATGCCAAGTGCGAGCAGACTGAGATGAATTTCCGAAGTCCGAGGGAGCGCAGCAGGAACAAGTTTCACCGTGATGCGTGTCCCCCATGCTGCAAACAGGAGGCCAATGGTCCCGCCGGCAATAGACAACAGGGTGCTTTCAGTGAGTAACTGTCGAATGATTCGAGTACGGTTAGCTCCCAGTGAGAGGCGAACAGCAAATTCGTGCGCTCGTATATTTGCGCGGGCAAGTAGCAAGTTGGCCACATTGATGCAGGCGATGAGAAGAACAAATCCAACTGCGCCAAGCAGAGCCAGCAGAACAGGCTGTACGTCGCCTACAATTTTGCGGCGTAAAGAAGTGAGGCTGGCAGAAATATCATGGTCCTCATTCGGGTATGCGGCAGAAAGCTGTGTTGAAACAGCATTCATGTTTTCCTGCGCCTGCGCAATCGTTATGCCATGGAGGAGACGTGCAACCCCATGAATGCCTAGCCCTGCACTGCGAGCATTTAATGGTGCTTTCCATTGTCCAATCGGCAAATAGACATCCCCTGGCTTAAATGTGGAGAACGCGAGATCGAAATTCGCCGGAACTACGCCGACGATGGTAAAGTCTTTCCCCCCGAGGGCAATAGTTTTACCGATTGCGTTGGGTGCTGACCCAAATTTGCGAGCCCATAATCCCTCACTGATCAGGGCTATCGCACCTCGGTTAGGCTCATCCTCGCCTGTTGTGAACAACCTACCCGTAGTGGGCTTTACTCCAAGCAGAGAAAAGAAGTCCGAAGATACATAGTCACCGTGAATGCGCTCCGCCTGACCTAATCCGGTCAATAGAAAACCCGTATGACGAAAGATAGCCAAGGCCGAAAAACAGTGGTTGTCCTTTTGCCAGTCACGGAAGTTGGGGTATGAGATGGAGCCATCCTTGAAATTCGGCTTGCTGGCGTCCACGGCAACCAGTTCGTCTGGTTGTGGCAAAGCAATCGGGTGCAGAAGCACGGTGTCCACGATTGAGAACAAGGCGGTGTTGATTCCAATGCCGAGTGCGAGAGTGAGAAGTGCCGTTATCGTGAATGCTGGCGACTTGCAAAGCTGACGGATGCCATATTTCACGTCTGCCCAAAATGATTCGAGCGTTGGCCACTGCCAGACTTCGCGGCTACGCTCTTCGATCCGCGTCACATTGCCGAACTCGCGTCGGGAGGTTCGTTCAGCTTCTTCTCGCGTCATGCCGCGATCCATTAGGTCGGCAATTTTTTCGTTGAGATGTTCGCGAATCGATTCAGACAGCTCATCGTAACGACGGCCGCGAAAGAACAATTGTTTGATCCAGTTCATTCTGAACTCCTATTCAGACCGCAGGGCTAGAGCGGGATCAACTTCCGCTGCACGGCGTGATGGCAAATAGCATGCAAGCAGAGCGGCTATCATCACGGCACAAGTGATTGCGATGTACGTCATCGGATCGTGAGCACTAACGCCGTAGAGAAGTGCGGACATGAAACGCATCGTTGCCAACGAGATCACCAAGCCAATCGTGATCCCAGCAACAGTGAGCCACATGCCTTGTCGTACAAACGCCCCTACCACCGCACTACGCTGTGCGCCGAGAGCCATCCGAATTCCAATTTCGCGAGTTCGTTGAGACACGGAATATGCAATCACCCCATATATTCCAATGGTTCCGAGGACGAGAGCTATTCCTCCAGAGACGCAGAGCATCAGAAGCGTAAAAGTTGTTCGGGCCATCGATTGCGCGTAGAGGTCGCCCAGTGTTTCACTGTTCGCCAGCGGCACATTTGGATCGACCATTGCTACTTGTTGCTCGATAGCTTTCATCAAAGATTGCGTCCCCGCAAGCTGACTTCGCACCACAAAAACTGTGGCGCGACGTAGCCATTGCTTTTGACCATCGAAATTGTCCATCATGAGGGGCCAGTACACCATTGACGGAGCAGGTTTCTCGACGCCGTCATAATGAACATCTTCAGAAACGCCGATGATTTCTCGCCATGTGTCGGTGCTCGTTACGCGTATTCTTTGACCTAATGCGTCTTGAGGCCGATGCCAGTATTCGCTGGCGAAACTCTTCGAGACGACGACAACCGGCCTCTTCTCGTAGATGTCGGTCCATGTGAAATCCCGACCAGCGAGCAACTGTGTGCCGAGTGTCGAAAAGAATCCTGGCGCTATGAAGTTGAACCGTCTTGAAGGAGGTATCTCATTGCCTTCATAAGTGTGATTCTGTACAAAGACAGGATTGTTGAAGCTGTTGCTGTCCATCGGCACGGCAGAGCCACTGCTCACCGAAGCAACGCTCGGAATCGAGCTAATCTTTTGTCTAGTCGCCTCGTCCATGCGGATCACAAGCTCCGGAGAGCTATCCGGGATCTGAGTCTCCGGGATATAGAAGCCGAATGTCTGGACAGTTTCAGGGGAAGTGAATCCGGGCAATACATGCATCATCGCCTGAAATGTACGAATCATAAGTCCCGAACAAACCAGCAGGATTACCGAAAGGGCAACCTGAAGCATGACGAGTGCTTTGCGTGTGCGTTGCCCTTTTCTGCCCTCGCCTACCCCGCGGCCTCCCTCTCGAAGATTGCTTATGAGGTGTGGGCTTGTGTTTTTAAGAATCGGAACACAGGCAATCAGAATGCTGGTAGTCACTGCAACGGTTACGGTAAACAACAACACAGATGGCGTGACGCTAATATCTCGGATGCGCGGGATGTTCGCGGCTCCAAGTCTCACAATAACGCGCATCGATCCCAATGCTAGTAGCAGTCCAATCAGGCTTCCCGTAAGCCCGAGCAGCATACTCTCGAGGAGAATGTCGGCGGAAACCCCTTTCCTCGCTGCTCCGATGGCATAGCGAATGGTAAATTCATGATGCCTGCCTTCGACGCGAACAAGCAGGAGATTCGCAACATTTGCGCAGGCCACCAAAAGCACCAGAATGGTCGAGGCCAGCAGAATCCAGAGAGCATTCTGGACATTGCCGACCAGTTCCCCCTTTAAGGGCATCAGGCTCGGCGCAAGGTGCATTGACTGAAAGAAGCTGGCACTCACGCCCTCTGGCGGCGGGAATGTCCGTATTACCACAGGAAGCAGGCGCTCGAGATCAGTACCGGCTTGTTGCACACTGACCCCTGGTTTCAGCCTTGCTATAGCGTGCGCGTTAAAACTTCCGAGGGCTGTAGTGGCACGATCCCACCGCATCGGGAGTATCAACGAGGGATCTTTCTGATCTAGGAAATGGAAGCGTTGGGGAAGAACGCCGATTATTTCCATGGGTGTGCCGCCCACCGTAATCGAGTTGCCGATGACCGATGATGCTCCGCCGAATCGTTGCTGCCAATATGGATATGTGAGTATCACAGTCCTTGCAGCTCCCGGCGAGTCATCGTGTCGAGTAAACAACCGTCCCCGTACCGGACTAACTCCCAGGAGTGGCAAGGTGCCATCTGTGACATCCAAAACACGCACGTGTTCCGGTGCTCCGGCACCAGTTACGTCAAGCTCATCATTGTTATAGGCACCGATGTCCACGAGTGTCGTATTTTGCTCGCGATAGACAAAGTAGATCGAGGGATCGATGCCCATCTTCTTAAAGCCCGCTTGCTGCGATGAGTGATCCACAGCAATCAGTCGGTCGGGATCGGGATAGGACAAGGGCTTGAGCAATACGCCGTTCACGACGCTGAAGATCACGGTATTTGCGCCGACTGCAACCGCGAGAGTGATCAGGGCGATTGTCGTGAATAGAGGTGCTCGCCTCAGTCGCCGCAACGCATATTTCGTATTCGCCAACAGAGATTCCAGCTTTGGCCACTGCCATACTTCGCGGCTACGCTGCTCAATCAATGCCACATTCCCAAACTCGCGGCGGGCTGCGCTTTCGGCTTGTTCCCGAGTCATCCCCCGATCCATCAGGTCAGCAATCTTTTCGTCGAGGTGTTCGCGGATTGAATCGGACAACTCGCTATAGCGGCGATGGCGAGAGTACTGCGGCCATATCCATTTCATCCTGATACTCCAGTTCCTAAAACGAAGGTATGGGCATGTCTTCTCTGTTATTCCTCTCTGAGCAGGCGTGCCGGGTCGATTCTGAGCGCTCGCCTGGCAGGTAGTCCTGTTGCCAGCACGCCGAGCAGAGCCATGGTCACGAACACGCCTCCAAGCACCCATGGATCGTGCGGAGTCGCCTCGTACACGACCTGGGCGAGAAGATGGCTCGCAAGAATTCCGATGAGCAGGCCCGAGACGGACCCTGAAAGGAGAAGGATGAAGGGGCGCCCGAGCGCCGGCCCGAGCAAATCTACATGATTTGCGCCCAGGGCGACCCGGATGCCAAGCTCTTTCATACGTTTTGAGACACTGTATGAAGCCATGCCAAAGATGCCAGTAAGTGCGAGCATGGCAGCCAACAATCCCATGATCCCGAGTGCACCGGTGGCTGCCTTCGCTGGAAACAAAGCGAGATCGAGTGCATCCGGCCAGCTATGCAATGTGAGTGGAAGGTTCGGATCAATAGCGTCGAGCGCGTGATAGAGAGCATTGCTGATTTCGCTCGAGGCAAGTGGTGAACGCACCACGAGCACGGTGCCGTTATTGTTGATTTCCTGTGTGAAGGGAAAAAAGACCGCTGGCTGCGGGTCTTCGGTCAGCGACTGATATTTGCCGTCTTCGACGACACCGATGACTTCCTTCGGCTGAGTTCCTCGAAAGAGAAGAAAGTGCTGTCCCACGGCGGGCGCGTTTCCAAACAGCATATGGGCGAAGGTTGCGTTGACCACTGCTACCTGAGGAGAATTGGCGTTGTCGCTCCAGTTGATAGCTCGGCCGGCAAGCAAGCGAGTTCCAGCGGCGTCGAGATAACCCGGGGAGATGGCGAAGTTGTGAGCGTCGAAGGCCTCCTTGCGAAAATCTGTTGTGCCGGCTCGAAAAATCCCCTCACCCCCGCAACAACTCTTTCCGAGGATCGTCCGGTCGATCATTCCTACGGCTGACACACCGGGCAATTGAGCCACCGTCTCCAACATGCGTTTTTGCATCGGCAGGAATTGATCCGGAGGGTACCCGGCCATCGTCAGGTCGGTCTCGGCCAGCATCACTCCTTGCGGCTGGAAGCCGAATGGAGCATGCAGAGACCGCACCATGCCGCGCAGCGCTACAAAGGAAGCCGTGACCAGCAGAGTACAAAGAACGATCTGAATGCCAAGCAGAAGGTCGCGAAGGGCAAGCCGGCGAAATATGGGTGTCGCCGTCATGCCGCCCTTCATGGCCTGGGCGGCATCGGTTCGCCAGATCATCCGCGCTGGTAACAATCCAAACAAAACGCCGCTCGCGAGAGAAAGCAGAAACGCGGCCATGTAGACCGTTGTATCGGGATGAACCAACACATGGAACGGCATGTCCTGAAAGGGCTGCCATCGACTCAGCCCACGCAACAACTGACTGGCAAAGATTGCTCCTGCCAGACCTCCGAAAAGCGAGATGAGCACCGCTTCCAGCAGAAGACCCCGCAAAATGCTCCAGTGGCTGGAACCAACGGCCAAACGGATCGCCAGTTCGCGTCCGCGGTCCGTCGCGCGCGCAGTAAAAATGCTGCCCAGGTTAGCGCACGCCGCCAGAAGTACCAGTCCTGCCAGCAGCATGATGCCTTTGAGAAATCCGCGGATGGGATCTCCCCAGGAATCGCCCATCAATCCGGGTTTCACCAGTCTGGCTGTTATTCCATAATCTGAGGTGGGGTATTGCTCGGCCAGACGACGCGAGATGACGGTTAAATCATCCGTTGCCTGTTGACGCGTGACTCCTGGCTTCAACCGCCCGAGAATCCAGGGATTATGGGATGCCCGGTTCACGAGGTAGTTGGTATTCATTCCGATCCCGGGCGCACTCGTAATGGGGATCCAGAAGTCGGGCCAGTAGAGCAGCTCCGTGCCATGAAAATCGGGCTGAGCGATGCCGATCACGGTCAAGGGATGCTTATTGACATCGATCGTCTTGCCGACGATGCCGGGATCACCGTTAAAACGCCGCTGCCAGAATTCATGACTGAGAACCACGTAGGGAGCGGAGTTGATGCCATGCTCGTCACTCGCGTGTAGGAATCTTCCAAGCTCGGGCTGCACGCCGAGCAGATCGAAATAGTTGCCGGAGACAAAGTAGCCGAAGTTTTTCGTCGTCGTATTGCCCGCAGTGATTGCCGCACTGGTCGTGTCGTATGCCGCCATGCCGCTGAATGTGTTGTTGCGGTCGCGATAGTCCACATAGTCGGGATAAGACTGGTAGTGGGAATTGTGCTGCTGATGCACAACGTTCACCAGTTCCTGCGGATCTGAAACATTCAGAGGCCTGAGGATAAGCGCATTCAGGACGCCGAAGACGACAACATTCGCCCCGATCCCAAGGGCTAATGTGATGACCGCTGTTGTCGAGAATCCGGGATGCTTGATTAATTGGCGCATCGCATATTTCAGGTCACCCCAGAGCGCGTCAACCCTCGCCCACAGCCACACCTCGCGGCTGCGCTGCTCGATCACCGCCACATTCCCGAACTCAAGACGCGCGGCTCGTTCCGCTTCATCCCGTGTCAGGCCACGGTCCATGAGATCCTCAATCTTTTCATCGAGGTGTTCGCGGATCGTCTCGGAAAGCTCGTCGTAGCGACGGCGACGAGAGAACAACTGTCGAAGCCAGCCCATAAAGCCTCCTACTGTCCCGCCAGCGCGAGCACCCGAGTGACTCCGGCAAACATCTTCTCGACGCTCGCAAGCTCCTGCTCGAGATGTTTCTGTCCTGCTTCAGTCACTTTGAAGATCCGGACCGGCCGGTTCCTCGCCGAAAGGCCCATCTCTGTTTCGAGCCAACCGGTCTTCAGCATCCGCTGCAGCGCCGGGTACAAAGAGCCCTCTTCTATCTGCAGATAATCCTCGGAAATATCCTTCAGCCGTTGCGCTAATGCATAGCCGTGCATCGGCCTCCAACTCAGGCTTTTGAGAATCATCAGTTCGATAGCTCCAGGGAAAAGATCGCGATATTCGGTTTTCTTCTTCATGGAGCGGAACAATACTTTATTGAAACAAGTATGTCAAATATAGTAGTTAAGCTCTTATTGCACTCCAATAGGCAAGTGCCCTCTTGTGCTATGCAGGAGTGAGCGATGGGAGAAAAGCCGTCAGTCAGGCTGGGAACGATGGCCCTGATGGTATTGAAGACGCTTGATCTGATGGGGCTGCAGCACGGATACGGGCTTGCGCGCCGGATCGAGCAGATCAGCGGAGACGCATTTCCCCTCAATTACGGCACGTCTATCCAGTCCTGCTCAAGCTCGAGCAGGAAGGTTCGATCGAATCCGAGTGGGGATTCTCGGAAAACAACCGCAGGGCGAAGTTCTACAGATTGATCGCGAGTGGAACGAAAACTCCAGAAAGAGACGCAAAGCTGGGAACAGGCGACAAAGATTCTGGCGCGGTTTCTGTCGCCGGACAAGGAGCTCGTGTGAAGCGCCTGCGTGCATGGAACCGCCGTCTTCGCGGCATCATTCAGCCTGCCTGGCTGAAGCCGCAATGTTGTTGGTCGTTAGCCTGCCTGATTCCCGCCCGCAGGGCCACAGCCGTCGGTCCTGTAAAAGCTTTGCGCTATGGCTGACATAGTGCATTGGCCTCACCCTGTGTACCGGTGTCGAAGATGACAGTGACATTAGGCGAGAAGCAATCTATTGCAGGCTAGGATGCTATTCGCCTCTCAATGCGAGGTTGGGGTCGATCCGCATCGCCCGTATTGCCGGCAAAAGAGTAGCGGCGCCCGCACACAGCACCAGCGTCGCTGCGGCGAAGGCAAAGCTGAGCGGGTCACGGGTGCTCACGCCGTAGAGAACCCCATCATGCTGATGCGGCACCATAAATAGCTTGTCTCCCAGGAGTCCGCCCGCAATGAAAGCGATTGCGAATCCGATAATGGAACCAAGGGCAACGAGACTAGATGTTTGCCGGGACACGAGTTTCACAACATCCATTCGCTGCGCTCCTACCGCGATTCGCACGCCGATATCACGCGTCTGCTGAACTACGGCAAAAGAGAGCGTCCCAAACAAAGCAACGGCTGTGAGGAGCAGGCTCAATCCGGCGAACACCGAAACCATCGACAGATTCAATCGCGATCCACGCAACTGCTCCCGCACAACGGAAGCAAGTGGGCGCAGTTCAGCGACAAATTGTTCCGGATCGAGGGCCTGCATTTTCTGCCTCATGACCGGAGCAACTGCGTTGAAAGCGTGCGTTTTGACAACGAGATACATCGCGCGCGGAACTCCCTGCGAGACAGGCAAGTAGAGATCGTCAAATGGGACCTCGTTCAGGCCAATATCTCTAACGTTGCCTGCAATCCCGACAATCTCCACTCGTCCCTCGGGTATCGACGGCTCATCTCCGGCCAGCAGCAACAATTGTTTCCCAATCGGATTTTCACCCGCAAATAAATGTCTGGCCAAATTTTGATTGATCATAGCGACCCGCAGGCCGGAGGCCAGATCGCCTTCATTCAATGCGCGACCTTTCAGGATCGGGATGCCAAGGAGTTGAAAATAGCCAGGAGTTACGTTGCGGGTGAAAGCAAAGGGTTCCTGGCCATGCGGTGGCCGCGGGTGATCTGCGCGGGCGTAGTTCACTTCAATCCCACCCGACAGAGGAAGGCCGCTGGCCAGTGCAGCCTGTTGGACCCCTGGCACCCCGGAGACCTGATCAAGCGCTCGATGGTAGAAGGCTGTGACTGGTGGGGCATTCGTATAGTGGGGTCCGCTGAGCGAGATCTGCATTGCGGCAATGCCCTTGGGATCGAACCCCAGTGTGACCTGTTCGAGGTGCCTATAACTGCCGGCAAACAGCCCGGTGCCGAAAAGCGAGAGAAACGCGAGGGCTATTTGCGTTACGGAGAGGGCCGCGAGGCGGCGTCTCAGTTTCGGACTGCTCGATGCCGACCGTCCGGAGCCACGCAGCAGCGCCTCGAGGTCCGATCGAGGTCCAAAGAGTACGGGTGCCAGCCCGAAGAAGAGCGCCGCAAGTGCCGCAGTCAGCATCACAAAACCAATCGACCACAGGCTCATCGACAAGTCGGTCTCGCGCTGGACCATATGCATGAAGCCGAGGGCTTTCAGCCCCTGCAGGGCCGACAGTGCCAGAATCATGCCGACGACGCTGCCGATCGTCACTAACCACGCGCTCTCAGCGATCGCCTGTCGAAGCATCGCAGCGCGATTCGCCCCAAGCGCCTCCCGCACCGCGAATTCCCGGCTGCGGACGGCCGAGCGCATCAGTTGCAGCGTTGCAACATTGAAGCACGCGATGAGCAGCACGAAAAAGGCAAAGACCAGCGACAGGAGAAGCCATGTGCGAGTGGCGTCCGCGGTAAATGCGTGGATTGGATCTTCTACGAGGACACCAAAATTGGCATCGGAATCCGGATATTCGCGAGCGAGAACGTGAGCGATGGATTCCAGATCGGCCAAGGCCGCAGCCCGGGTGGTCCCGGAACGTAAGCGCCCAAACACGGCCAGATCGCGTTTGTCGCGTGGCAGCTCACCGCTGACTATCAAAGGAACAAACACATCAGGCGTGCGCAGGATGTCGAGGCGGAAGGTCGACGGCAGAATGCCCGTAACCGTGTATTCCCGGTCATCCAGCCGGAGACTCTTGCCGAGCGCGTTTTGTTCCGATCCAAAGACACGCCGGGCGAACGCGAAAGTCAGTATGGCTTCTGCCTGGTTGCCGGGTTCTTCATTCCTGGGCTGGAATGTCGTGCCCGCTTCCGGCAGGACGCCCAGGGTCTCGAAGAAGCCGGATGAGACGGCAGACACGAGCACCCGTTCCGTCTGGTGATCTGCCAGGAAGCGGCGCCTGGAAGGCCACTGCATCGCAGCCATCCTTTGGAACGTCTGCGCTCTCTGTCTCCAGTCGGCGAAATTCGCGGTGGATACCGATGTCTGTTGCCATTCCTGCTTGAGATTTCTCTCCCAGACAACCACGAGCTTCTGCGGTTCGGGGAAGGGCAGCGGCCGCCAGAGCTGTGACTCCACCACACTGAAGAGTGTTGTCGATGTTGCGATGCCGAGTGCAATCGTCAGGACTGCAGTCACAAAGAATGACGGGCTTTTGATCAAGACCCGCAGGCCATAACGCAGGTCGCGAACGAAATTCTCGACCAATACGATTCCGCGAGCGTCGCGACATTGCTCTCTTATGAGTTCCTTTGTTCGCAACTCCTGAGCAGCTTGCTGCCTAGCTTGTTCCGGCGGGATTCCCAACTCGATCTGTCTCTCCGCCTCACGATCGAAATAATCTCGTAACTCGTCTTCAAGATCCTCTTCCACTTTGGCTCGATGGAGCAGAGAACGGAATCGCAGCTGCAATTTTCGGAGAGCTCTCATAGGCACCTACCCCTCTGCGGGAAGAACAATGGAATTAACAGCCAGCGAGAGGCGCTTCCAGTTCGCTGTCTGCCGGTTCAATTGCTTGCGGCCTTCTTTCGTCAGCGTGTAGAACTTCACACGCCGCTGTGTTTCGCTCATGGACCAATCCGCGGTGATCCAGCCCTCCTGCTCCAGCTTGTGAAGAGCCGGATATAGAGAGCCGGGGCCGACTTGGAGAATCTCGTTCGACATCTGCTTGAGCCTTTGCGCGAGCGCCCAGCCATGCATCGGCTCAAGTTCCAGGATCTTAAGGATCAACAGATTGAGCGTTCCTTGCAGTAGATCATTAGGCTTGGTCATAGTATTATCGGATACCGATAATACGAGCCTACCATTCGACGTAACACCTCTTCAAGGTTCCATTCAGGCATGCAGTGCACGAAGGCATTAACCGGCACATTCTGTCTCTTGGGGCGGTTGCCGCCGTGTCTTCCTCTCATTGGATCCATTCGCTTCGAACACAAAACCGGCTGCTCCTGTTGTCTTCCCAATGGAAGTGTGGCATTCTTCCTGTGGGTAAAGCAATGAAGGAGCGCCGATGAAAAAGAAGGACGTGCTTCCCGGTACGCTTGCACTCATGGTTCTGAAAACCCTCGATGTTCTAGGCCCGCTGCATGGCTATGGCATTGCGCGGCGCATCGCGCAGATCAGCGGAGAGTTGCTCTCGTTGAACCAGGGAACGTTGTATCCGGTTCTGATCCGCCTGGAACAAGAGGGGGCCATTGCCTCGCAATGGGGGCCATCGGAGAACAACCGTCGCGCCCGCTTTTACCGCCTTACCCGGAGCGGCCAAAAATTGTTGCATGCCGAGACGCGGGAGTGGGAACAGGCCGCAGCCATCGTCGAACGATTCTTCCGCGTGAAAGCCGAGGATTTGCAATGAGAGTCCTGCGACCATTTCTCATCCGCCTGATGAATCTCGCCAAAGGCAACGACCAGGCAAGGCTGTGGGAGGAATTAGAAGAGCATCACACATTGCTGACAGAAGAATACATCCGTGCAGGCATGGATAAAACGGAAGCTCGCCGTCAGGCGACGCTGGCGATAGGACCCATGCAGGTAGTTCGGGAACAGTACCATGCGCAGAAGACATTTCCGGTTTTGGAGAATTTTGTCAGGGACCTTCGCTTCGCAGTTCGGAAGCTGATCAAATCTCCGTCTTTTGCCATCGCTACGATCCTGACGATGGCGCTTGGTATCAGCGCTACATCGCTTGTCTTTAGTGTTTTCTATGCAGCGGTTGTGGCGCCCTATCCCTACAGGGATGCGAATCACATCGTGCAGATGGGGTTCGCCGGGAAACAAGGAATCCGCGGATTTATGGCCGTCAATGGGACTGACTTCCACGCGGTTCGACACGCGAGCACCGTCGCCGACGCCATGCTGACGGACTTTGCCGATCCGATTACCACGATCTCCGGTTACCCGGAAGATATTCATGTTGCGCGGATGTCGGGCAACGCGTTCGATTTTCTTGGAGTGGCTCCTCTGTTTGGCCGGACGCTGACTCCGGCAGATCGAAACCAGCCTTTCGTCGTGCTTGGCTATCGTTTATGCCGATCGCATTTTCAATGCGATGCGAGAATACTGGGCCGAACCATCGATTTCGACCACCGGCAATTTGTGGTTGTTGGCGTCATGCCGCCGAGGTTCGCATGGGAAGAGTCGGCGGCTTTCATTCCACTCCCTGCGGATAACAATCCGGACGAGGGACATCCGCTCTACTTGCGGGCCAGGTCTGGCGTCTCCTCAAGTGCGATGGCGTCCCAAATGCTGAGCCTGGTGCGCCATTTTGTTCTCGCGAATGAAGGGGTGGCACTTCCTTCGGAAACCCGCCTGGTTGCAATACCCTACGGTCAACGGAGTGGAGACGGCACACAAAGGCGAATGGTCTTGCTTTTTGCTCTGGTGTGCGTCCTCCTTTTGATCGCATGCGCCAACGTCTCGATATTGCTGCTCAGCCGGACAAGCGCGCGGGGTCACGAGTTCCAAATGCGCCATGCACTGGGAGCATCCCAGCGCCGCATTTTGGGACAGGTACTTGTCGAATCAGTCTTGATTGCGTGCAGCGGAGGAGCTCTCGGCGTCGGCCTTGCCTGTGCGGGTGTTGCCGTGTTGCAAACCGCGATTGCCAAAAGCTTCTTCCCTGCGGAAGCGGTGCTTACGATCAATGTGTGGGTAGTTTCATTCAGCACGGTGATTTCAGTAGCAACGGGGATACTCTTCGGCCTAATACCGGGTCTTTATGCGTCGAGAAATAGTGACACACCGCTGCTGGCTCCACAGCCGATCTCCGGGGCGTCCGGTCATCGGCACTCCCAACGCATCCTCATCGCGTTCCAGGTAGCGCTTACCTTGGTTTTGCTTGCGGTCGCAGAAACATCGATTCGGTCCTTTGTGTCTCTTTACCGAATGAACATGGGCTACGATCCCCACCATGTGTATTCGCTTCGCCTGCCGCTGTCCTTTGCCAAGAATGAAAGCTGGGCGTCGCGGGTCCAATACCAGGCCCAGCTCGGAGAAGCACTTCGACGTATTCCCGGAGTGCTGGATGCCAGTGTCAGTGAAGCGATGCCCACGGGCGGTGGAATGCGGATGGAGTATGGCATGCCGGAGGAGCAGTATGGCGGTGACATGGATGTCAAAATGCCGCGCGCAGACTTCGAATTTGTCGATGCCCACTACCTGTCACTGCTGCATATTCCTGTTCTTTCAGGGAGACCTTTCCTCCAAACGGACCTGGACTCTGCCGAACCTGTCGCCATCGTCAACAAGACATTCGCACGCCGTTTGTTCGGTGAACAAAATCCCCTGAGAAGGACACTGCGATTACCGCCTCTCGCAGCTGGATACGAGAATTTCGTGCGGCCCCCGCATGCATCGCAGATGGTCCGCATTATCGGGATCGCGGGGGATGTACGTGATGCGTGGATGCCTGGCGCGCCCGCCCGGGAGACGATCTACCTGCCAGAATCGCTCTTCGCCAGCCCATACCGTCTGGCTGCTCAACTACGCACCACAGAGGACTCCGACGCGATTCTCGAAACGGCTCGCCACGTCATAGCTGGCGTCAACCGCGCGCAACCTGTCTCGGATCCGCGCAAACTTGACGAGATCCTGAGTGAAGACCTACGCAGTCGCGACCGCTGGCTCGCGATCCTGGCTGGCGCGTTCTCGGCAAGCGCCTTGTTTCTGGCGGCAATGGGCCTTTACAGCACCACGTTGTTTGCCGCCGGCCTGCGCATGCGCGAGTTCGGGCTTCGCGTCGCCCTGGGTGCTGCCCGCTGGGAAATCTTTCGCCTTGTTCTCTTTTCAGAGGTTCGAGCGGTGACTACCGGAGTCGGCATCGGCGTCTTATTGACCCTCTTTATACAGAGAGTCCTCCTCAGTGTAGTGGGGTTGGCCCCCATTCAGCTCTGGTTCTTGATTCCCGCATGCCTCGGGATGCTGCTTGTTTGTGCATTGGCGAATTCCTTCCCTGCACGACAGGCCGCGTATGTCGAGCCGAATACGATTCTGCGATCAGAATCATGATTCGATCCGAGAATTCCTCGCGCTCCCAGTCGCGGAGCCGAGCCTCCTATTGTCATGAGGTCGAGAAACTCCTCGCGAGCACAGCAACAAGTCTTGGCCTGCCTCAGTGGATTCTGACCGGAGGAGCACAGTCTATTCAGACTCTCCGGAAGCTCCTGCGTGCACACAGGATGCTCTTCTCTAGGCTGAGCGTAAAGCCTATTGGGCCAACGGAAAAACCGGGCTCGACTGATCGATGCATGGGAGGGATGCCATGGGGTCTCGATGATGAAGATCGCGAGCCGTTCACCAGACGAATCAAGGCGAGCAGGGCCTCGATATTGGCGCAGGTTGCCGTGTAGTCGATTCGCGATCAGAGCAGCGATTTCACTATGGTTGCCAGGTGCTCGTGAGGGCATGAGCGGTCATCCCTCCAGATGCATAGAAATCGATGAATCGAGGTGAGCCGATGGAAGCGAGTACCACGTGGATTGGCGGATCATCGCTCTTCAAAAACGGCGTCAGGTGGAGGCCCTGAATCGCCGGTTTTGGGAGAAATTCGGGTGGTGCAGGTGGTGCAGTTTTTGGGTAGAATTGGTTCCACGGCAGAGATTCCAGAGAATTCATGGAAGTTATGGAAATTCGGAACCTGCTGATTCTAAAACGGATATGGCTTAAGCTGCATCGATTCAATCAGTTGATTTTGGTCGGGGCGGAGGGATTCGAACCCCCGACCCTCTGCTCCCAAAGCAGATGCGCTACCAGACTGCGCTACGCCCCGACTGCCTTTAGTCTATCGCATCCATGCGTCGGCTCAACGCTACATAGCAAAGAGTCGATGCATATCCATGCCAATCGTTCGCAAAACGTGTTCTGCCATCCATGCAACCAGCAGCATCGGCAACAGAACCAACCCTGCCAACACAACACATAGCACAATCAGAAATACCCAGCTCTGGATCGTATGTTTTCTCGGCTGCGCCAGGCTGCCGGCCAGCAGAGCATAGTTGCGCCGGTTCGCGCGCCAGGCAATGTCGAACATATCGCCCACAACCGGCACCGATCCCACCACAACTTCGATCCCTACATTGGCCACCATGCGCGCCAGCGTCACATACGAAACACCGCGCATCCAGGCGGCAACGATGATGATGCACGAAGCAATTCCGCCAATCACATCGCCGATTCCCGGGATCACGCCAACGATGCCATCGAGACCGAAACGGATTGAGGTGCCGGGAATCTTCAGGAAATCATCCAGAATATGCGACAGCATATCCAGATTTTCGTCATCGAATAATTTTCCACCGCGTTTCAGGCGTGGCGGCAGAACCTCGGGCTTTGCTGTAAATTCCATCGCACTCCCACGGTCGCGGTGCTATAATTCTCAGTATACGGCGGCTATAGTTCAGTGGCAGAACGCCGCTCTGTGGCAGCGGATGTCGTGGGTTCGAACCCCACTAGCCGCCCCAAAATCTTTCCCCTCATCGAAGTCCAGTTATAGATACCTTCGAGCTCTCGGTCCGACGTGGTCTCCGCACAAGCCTCAACTCGAATCTACGCCGGGACCTCCGGCTGGGCTTATCCGACCTGGAAACCCGAGTTCTACCCTCCTAAAACTCCCACAAAGAAGTTTCTCGAGTTCTACGCCTCGCAACTTACCTCTGTCGAGGTCAATTACACCTTCCGCGCTCTGCCCACTGAAAAAATTCTGGAAGGCTGGCTTGCCTCCACGCCATCGCACTTCCGCTTCAGCTTCAAAGCGCCGCAGCGCATCACCCATTTCAGGAGACTTCGCGATTGCGATGCCGACGTAGTTCAATTTCTTGCCGCGCTCGAACCGGTCCGCCAAGTCGGCAAGCTGGGTCTTCTGCTCTTTCAACTTCCTCCTAACTTTAAAGCCGATGCCGGCCTGCTCACAACATTTCTCTCAACCCCTACCCTGCAAGCAGCCAGGAACGCACCCCGCATTGCGTTTGAGTTTCGCCACGAATCCTGGTTCAGCGAAGAGATTTACAGGGTTTTACGGCAGCATGAGGCCGCGCTCTGCATCGCCGAAAGCGACGATCTTATTACCCCCGAGGTGCATACCGCGGCCGCATTCACCTGCTTCCGTCTGCGCCGCAGCGGAGCTTATTCTTCTGCGGAACTCGATTCCTTCGCCAAACGTTTCACCGCACTCGCAGAACAGCGCGATGTCTACGCCTACTTCAAGCACGAGGACGAACCCACCGGCGCGCTCAACGCCAAAGCTTTCCTCGATCGCACCATGGCCCTCGAGGACAAGCATTGATGTCAACAACAACGTTCGCAACCGATACCGTTCTAACAGCCGATTTTCAGCCACGACGCTACCTGCGCAACGGCCACCTGCAGACCATCTTCGGCAACTATCTTCCTCGCGCCAACAGCCTTCCTGCACCCGAGGCTCAGCTCGTCGAGGTCTCTCCCGCCACGGACTACCAGATCTCGAGCCAGGTGCTCTGCCACTGCCACTGGCAGCCTGAAGATGTCCGTGCCACGCGGCCAACCGCCATCATCGTGCATGGCCTCGAAGGCTCATCCAATTCGCAGTATGTGATCGGCAACGCCAATAAGCTCTGGCATGCCGGCTGCAACGTCGTCCGTATGAACATGCGTAATTGCGGCGGCACCGAAGCGCTGGCGCCGACGCTCTACCACTCCGGGCTCTCGGGCGATGTCGACGCGGTCATGCGCTTCTTCGTCGAGCTGCACCATCTTCAATCCATCACGCTCATCGGGTACTCCATGGGTGGCAACCTTGTGCTCAAGCTTGCAGGAGAGCTCGGTAAAAACCCGCCGCCCGAGCTTCATGCAGTCATCGGCGTCTCGCCGGTCATCGACCTCGCGCCCTCTTCGGCGGCTCTTCACCTCTGGCAAAATCGCGTCTACGAAAAGAAGTTCGTACGCGCCATGCTGCGCCGCTTTCGCCGCAAGGCGTCGCTCTTCCCTCGCGCATTCGATCCCAATCGCGCCACCGGCGTTAGCTCACTTCGCGACTTTGACGAACACATCATCTCTCTCTACGCCGGTTTCGCCAACGCCGACGACTATTACCATCGCGTAGCCGCCGCTCGCGTCATCGATCAAATCACCGTACCCACGCTCATCCTCAACTCTCTCGATGATCCCTTCATTCGGATCGCGCCCGATACCCGCGACAAGATTGTGGCGAA
The DNA here is from genome assembly GCF_014640335.1 of Edaphobacter dinghuensis. Taxonomy (NCBI): domain Bacteria; kingdom Pseudomonadati; phylum Acidobacteriota; class Terriglobia; order Terriglobales; family Acidobacteriaceae; genus Edaphobacter; species Edaphobacter dinghuensis. Next base: position 54,557 of record NZ_BMGT01000005.1, read on the forward strand.
TCCGAACATCACCTTCCTCGAGACAGCTCAGGGTGGCCACTGCGCCTTCCTCGCCCAGCCCGATCCAACCACCGGCTACGATGGCTACTGGGCAGAGCACACGCTGCTGCGCTTCATCCTTGCCAACGCATAACCATTCTCTGCCAGCCTAAGACTCCCGCTAAGATAGTTATTGATGCTCGCCGAATGGTCCGTAGAAGCCTCCGCAGACGATCCCGTCCTCGTCATTCCCTGGTCTGACCCCTCAGACCCCACCGGCGACCGTCGTTTCATCGACTTGCGCGAAAATCCCTACGACCTCGACCATATCCCCGAAGCCGAGTTGTATCCCCCACTCATGCACGCTCTTCGCTCCCTCAACGCTCTTCGTTCTCCAGTATTCACGGCCAAATGCGATGCATGGCCGCTCCGCCCAAAGCAGGACGCAGACGAGCTTGAGACCCTTCGCCTCAACCTCGACATCTTCGAGGACGCGGCCAACGACGCCTCCCACGGCTTCGTCAGCTATATCGACATCCTATGGCGCGAGCGCTCCATCTTCACCTCGTTTCACCAGCACGAGCAGCTTCTGCACCGCCTCACCCGACACGCAGCACCGCTCAGCCACCCCTATGCCATGCTCGACTGCGTTCTGCGCCCCGCACTCGTCGACCTCACCGGCCCGCAGGAAGGTTTCGCCCTCAGCCTCTACATCAAGTCGCTTGGCCACGATCCGCAATCCGCCGAAGAGAACTGGGCCAGCGCGCTCGATGCGGTCGTGGGCCTGGTCCGTAGCAAAGATCTCTCCTTCGCCTAAGTTTTTTCCTGTTGATCGTCCTACCCGCTACAATCGAATCAGGATGCATCGGGGCGAGTAGCTCAATGGATAGAGCATCAGCCTTCTAAGCTGACGGTTGCAGGTTCGAGCCCTGCCTCGCTCACCACCCTCCATGTTCGTCCTTGTGCCGGCCCAATGCCGACAAAATGTGATGGGCCGCGGAAGTTGGAAGTTCCGCGGCCCATCACATTTTGTCTTTGTAAAAAACACAGAAACACGTCATCTCGACCGAAGCGTAGCGAAGTGGAGAGACCCCTGTATTTATCTTTGGCTGGCCGAAAAAAGCTCCAGCATCTCAACTACTTCTTAGCAGCAACCTCTGCCTGCCCCTTCGTCTTGTTATCGATAAAGGCCTGCTGCGCTTCGATCACCTTGTCGCGTGCAAACGAAGCATCGCGCCAGCCCTTCACCTCGACACGCTTGCCTTCAAGATCTTTGTAGATGGCAAAGAAGTGCGTGATCTCCTTGAGCATGTGCGGGTAGATCTCCGAGTAGTTCCACACGTCCTGATAACGCGGATTATTCTTACCCACGCAAAGGACCTTCTCGTCGGCCACCCCCTGGTCGAGCATCTCCAGCACCCCAATGGGGCGGACCTCCTGGATACAGCCGGAAAAGCTGGGCGTATCGACGAGCACCAGAACGTCCAGCGGATCGCCATCGGCCGCAAGCGTGCTCGGAATAAAACCGTAATCACCAGGATAGTGAACGGGGGAGTAGAGGTTGCGATCCAGCCGGAAGACGTGCAGCTTTTTGTCGTACTCGTATTTGTTGATGCCTTCGAAGGGGATCTCGATGACGGCGTTGATTACCTCGGGGGCTTTTTCTCCGATGGGTAGCTCAAGATAGTTCGGCATAAAGTCTGGGATCTCTTCTCATGTGCGAAATTTTGCAGCGTCTAACGTGCGATAGCTGCCAAGGAAACGGTTTCCTCTCTGTTTTAGGAAGGAAAGCGTCACCTTGTCTATAATCAAGCAGAATGAAGGCTCATGTCTATGTCACGCTGAAACGAACGGTGCTGGATGCCCAGGGGCAGACAGTCGCGGATGCACTGCGGCGAATGGAATATCGCGGCATTGCCGACGTGCGGCAGGGTAAGTATTTCCTGCTGACCTTGGAAGATGGATTGGACCAGAACGCGGCGAAGGCCGAGGTAGAACGGATCGCTCGCGAGGTGCTCACCAATCCGGTAATCGAAGAGTTTACCTTCCGGCTGGAACCCTAAACACTGCGTTCTCACAGTTTTCGGTCAAAATTAATCGCCGTCGCTGGAAGCGGCAAGCGGCTGGTGCTAGGCTCAAGAGCGTAGCAATGGAGAACCCTTTGAGTCCCGCGTCGAGTCCTGCGTCCCTGGAATCCGCCACAGCGCTTCAGTCTACCGGAAGCAGATTTGTCCGTGCCTGCCTTCGCCAGCCCGTAGACCGCACCCCCATCTGGCTTCTGCGTCAGGCAGGGCGATACATGCCCGAATACATGGCCGTCCGCAAGCACCACTCGCTGCTCGATATCTGCCGAACCCCTGAGATTGCCTCTGAGGTGACTATCACCGCCGCTGAACGGCTCGGCGTGGATGCGGCAATTATCTTTGCCGATCTCCTGCTGCCGTTTACGCCGATGGGACTCGACTTCGAGTTTCTCGCCGGCGAAGGCCCAGTGGTACATGTGCCTGTGCGCACAGTCGAGCAGGTACGTGCTCTCCGCACCGATCGCATCGACGAACTAAGCTACGTAGCGCAAGCCATTGAAAAGGTTGCCGCTCACTTCTCCGCACCGCGAGCGGATGGCGACCAGCTTGGCATCATCGGATTCTGCGGCGCGCCCTTCACTCTCGCAAGCTACATGATCGAAGGCGGATCGTCGCGAAACTACATCGAGACCAAAAAATTGATGTACAGCGATAACGTCGCATGGCCCATGTTGATGGAAAAGCTGGTAACGGTGCTGGTCGGTTTTGCGCAGCAACAAATAGAAGCCGGAGCCGACGTCATCCAGATCTTCGATAGCTGGGTTGGCGCACTGAGCGTAACCGATTATCGGCGCTACTGTCTCCCCGCCGCTACAGAACTTGTTCGGCGAATCCAGTCTCTCGGCGTTCCCGTCATCTACTTCGGCGTAGACACAGCTTCTCTGCTGCCGTCCATGGCCGAGACCGGAGCCGACGTCATCGGGCTCGACTGGCGCATTCCGCTCGACCAGGGCTGGAAGGCCGTTGGCAACAGCCATGGTGTGCAGGGAAACCTAGATCCCATCACTCTGTTTGCTCCTAAAGATGTACTGAAAGATCGCGTCCGCGAGGTGTTGGCCGCAGCAGCCGGACGTCCCGGTCATATCTTCAACCTCGGCCACGGCATCGTCCCCGGAACCCCCGTCGAAAATGTCATCAAAGTCGTCGAGTGGGTAAAGGAGTACGGCGCGCTATGAGCGGAGAGGCAGGGCGCAGCGCCGTTCTGCTGCTCGCGCACGGCACTCCCGACGTGCTCGGCGAGATGGCCGCCTATCTCAGCAAGGTGACCGGTGGCAGACCGCTCCCGCAGGAAGTTGTCGAAGAGCTGCAGCATCGTTATCGCCAGATTGGTCTGGGCGAAACGCCGGGAGCCGAAGCCCCTCCACTGACAAAATGGACGCTCATTCAAGCGCATCTGCTGGAGCGTTCCCTCGATCGCAATGGCGATTCCAATACTCGAGTTTACGTCGGAATGCGGAATTGGCATCCCTATATCGCCGATGCGATCGCGCAGATGCGGCTCGATGGAGTCACCCACATCAAGGCGATCTGCCTCGCTCCACAGAACTCCCGCACCAGCGTCGGCCTCTATCGAAAAGCAGTTCTGGCCGCCGCCGATGGTCTCGAGGTAGATTTCGTCGCTGGCTGGGCCGAACATCCGCTTCTCGCACAGGCATTTGCAGAACGCCTGTGGCCGGTATGGGCGCTGGCCTGCGCGCAATCGAAACGCCGCGTCCCCGTCCTGTTTACAGCGCACAGTGTTCCCTGCCGAACTGTAATGACTAAGGAAGCCTCGGATAATGGAGCCTCTCAGCAAGAGCCGCCGGATACCTACGCAGTCGAGGCAAAACGCACCGCCGAGCTCGTAGCGCAACACATGGCCCCTGTGGGATTCGGAGAGAAAGACTGGTACTTCGCCTTTCAGAGCCAGGGCGTAAGTGGCGGGCCATGGATCGGGCCAACCGTAGAAGAGACGCTCAAGTCCATCAAGGACGAGGGGCATGTCGGAGTCGTCATGCAACCGATAGGCTTCCTCTGCGACCACGTCGAAATTCTGTACGACATCGACATCGCCTTCACAGAGAAGGCACGCGAGCTTGGCCTGAAGCTGTGGCGGGCCGAGAGCCTGAACGACTCCGATGTTCTGATCAACGCCCTAACCCAGATCGCAACAGGTCAATATAAAGCCGTGGTCGATGAGGCGATCGTTCCAGCGCAGGTTTAAGCATTGCTTCAACCAAATCACGTCATCTCGACCGAAGCCGAAGGGCAAAGTGGAGAGCCCCCTGTATTTCGCTTTTCGCCCACCCACAAAAATTCTCGATGAAAATGCTCTAGGCTAATAAAAGTCAGAGCATTTGGGAGAGAGTGGATGAAGCGGATAGCAATCATCGGTGGCGGCATAGCAGGATTAACAGCAGCCTACGAGCTATCGTGTCTGGCAAGCAAAGGAGCCGCGGTAGAAGCCGTGCTCTTCGAAGCCTCTCCCCGACTTGGCGGCATTGTTGAGACAGTGCGCGAAGGCGGCTTTGTCATCGAATGCGGCCCCGACGCCTGGGTGACGGAAAAGCCGTGGGCTCGCGAGCTTGCAGAACAGCTTGGCTTGGGCGATGAGATCATCTCTTCCAACGATGCCACGCGCAAGACATACGTTCTGATGGACGGCCTCCTTCAGGCGATGCCGGATGGAATGCGGATGATGGTTCCCGCCAACCTCCACGCCCTTGACCAGTCGGAGTTATTCAGCCCAGAGGCCAAACAAGATTTTCACGCCGAAATCAGCCGAGCAACCGAACTCAAGGCCAGCGCGCCGCAGCACGATGAGAGCGTCGCAGCGTTTGTCCGGCGGCACTTCGGCGACGAAGTGCTCGACACCATCGGCGCTCCGCTGCTACGCGGTGTCTTCGGCGGAGACGTAACGCAATTGAGCGTGCGCGCCGTCATGGCTCCTTTCGTTGCCATGGAGCGCGAACACGGCAGTCTGATCGCAGCTATGCAGGCCAACAGCACCGCCAGCAAAAGCCGACAGGCTGCGATATTCACCACACTGCAAAGTGGATTGGGAACGCTTGTAGACAGAATGGTCGCAACGATTCCCAAAGACTGGCTCCGCCTGGGAACAACCATCCGCGCGCTCTCACACGAGCACGATGGCTGGAAGGTAGAGACGTCTTCAACTCAGGAGCACTTCGATGTCATCCTCATGGCTGCGCCCGTTCACATCGCGCGAGAGCTGATGCAATCAATCGACACGCGCGCCGCGCAGCTCATAGCGATGGACGCAAGCTCCGCCGTGGTTGTCGCCTTCGGGTTCCCCGATGCAACTGGCTTCTCCACTCCTCCCGGCTTTGGCTTTCTCGTCCCCGAAGGGTCAGGAAGCCGCCTGCTGGCCTGCACCTTTGTCGACCAGAAGTTCGCTAACCGCGTACCACCAAATGGAAAGCTGATACGCGCCTTCTTTGGCGCCGACGCCGCAGAACGGTTGATCCGCTGCGGCAACGACGAGGTATCCTCCGTGGCACGGCTCGAACTTGCACACATCCTCGGCCCCTTACCCGAGCCTCAGGTAACCGTAGTACGACGCTGGCCCAAGAGCCTTCCCCAATATGCCGTCGGTCATCTTGAACGGATGAAAGAACTCGACGAGCACATACGAAATCTCAACGGACTATATCTCTTGGGAAACGGATATCGCGGCGTCGGTTTACCCGACCTGATACGAGATGCACGTGCCGCAGCGCAGCAACTCGTATAAATCTTGCAGCAAAGCACGATGGAGGCAACCCATGAGCATAGCAACGACCCACGGAGACAGCGGACAGACAGGACTAGCCGGCGGTGTACGCGTCTCAAAGGCAGACCTGCGCGTCGAAGCATACGGCTCGGTCGATGAGTTGAATGCGACGCTCGGCTTTGCCCGCAGTATCTGCCATCACAAAGAGATCTGCACCTGGACCGAAGAGATTCAACGCACGCTCTTCCGTGTCGGCGGCGCTCTGGCCACTCCTCCAGAAAATCAGAAAAATGCTCCTGTCATCTCGCTCGAGGATGTCGACGCTCTCACCAACCTCGTCCACCAGATCGAAGCGACCGAAGGCATTCTCTCCGACTGGTCTTTGCCCGGAGCGCACACTGAGTCCGCCGCCTACGAGATCGCTCGCACGGTCTGCCGCCGCGCCGAACGCAACGCCGTTCGCCTCGCAGAAAATGGGGTCGAGGTAAATCCCACGATCATTGCTTACCTCAACCGGCTCTCCGATCTCATCTGGCTCTTCGGCAGACTGATCGAGCTGACCGCGGGCATCGACGCTCGCCTTCGCACCGACGATACCGCCGGGCCAAAGTGGTCTCGCGCCTGGAAGTAAAAGCAAAGGCCCATCCACAATGGATGGGCCTTTGGAATTAATACGTCAGTTGAGTTCAGGTTAGAACGACAACTTCATCGCAAGCTGCAGGCGGCGAGATGCATTGCCGCCGTTGCGTGCGCCTGTGATCGAGCTGAAGTTGCTGCCAGTGAAGTTAAGGCTGCCCGGCTGCCCGAACGGTGTCGTGTTCGTCAGGTTGAAGGCCTCCGCACGGAATTGCAGTCCAACTCTCTCCGTAAAGGCGAAGTTCTTCAACAACGAGGCATCGAGGTTCTTGTAATTAGGTCCACGAGCCTGCTGCGGGCCTCCGCCCAGAGGAGAGTAATCCGCTTGTCCAATCGCCGTGACTGAAGGCGGTTGAGCAAACGCCGCTGGATTCAGCCACTGCCTGAAGTTATGCGGCCCGGCATAGATGTTCGTTCCCTTGACAACGTTGGCAAAGCAGCCAAACTCAGAGGTCGCCGTGGGGCACGTTACGGTAAATGGCTGGCCCGTCTGGTAGGTATAGATCATGTTGACGACCCATCCGCCAATCGCCAGGTCGGTTGCCTTGTTGGAGTTGCCCAGGAATGCACGGCCATGACCGAAGGGCAGTTTGTACGACCCGGAGGCATGAACCACATTGGTGGCATCGGTATCGCAGAGACCGTAGTCTCCCTTGATGCCAAACCCCGGCAGCCACTCAGCCCTATACTGCTGGTTCTGTGAGGCCTGCGTATGTTGATCGGTCATGCACTTGCTCCAGCTGTAATTGGCAAGAATGCTCAGACCGGAGTTCATCTGATGCTCATAGGTCGTCTGCAGAGCGTTATAGCTGCTGGCCGCATTCGTCGTCTCATACGTTGCATTGCGGGCAAAGCTCGGGAACGGCACATAGTTCTGAGCGTTGGCGCTGGGAGGAAGCAACTGGCTTGGAGAGTTGAAGTATCCAAGGTTATCCAGGTGCCGTCCCATCGAGCCTACGTATCCGATCTCGAGAGAGTCGTGGTTCGTAAGCTGGTTCTGGAACGCCAGGTTGACAGACTGAATATATGGAGTCTGGAAGTTGTACTGCCGCCCATACAGATTCAAGCCCTGGCCGGTGTTGACCGTAGGATCGCCAATGTTGATCTGCGTGAACGCGTTCTCCATCGTCGCTGTTGAACCATTTGTAACTGGGATGAGTGGATGCTGGCTATCGGGGCTGTTGAAGGTGGACGTATAGACGAAGGGATAGTTCGTGCCGAGCGTTCCGCCGTAGCCGAGGTTACCCAACGCACCATAGGCAATGCCGTATCCGCCGCGCAGAACCTGCGTCGGCGTCATGCGGTAAGCAAATCCAACTCTGGGAGCGAAGTTGGTCTTCTGTGCCTGCCCCAGTGAGAGGCCGGAGACGCAATCCAGCTTGATGTTGCTGCTTGCCAGCAGGGCATCAAAGGAGGAAGAGCGCGCCACATTGCATCCTTGCTTCGGGATATAGTACGTTCCCGTGTTGCCGTTGCCGCCGGCCGCAACAAAATTAGCCTGCCTTCCGGAGACCTCTGCATAAGGCGTGAAGTAATCCCAACGAACTCCAAGGTTCAGGGTAAGGGTCGGAGTTATCTTCCAGTCGTCCTGGAAGTAAGCACCGGTGTACCAGCGATGATCGTTAGTAGCGGCAACATTCGATCCGCCGAAGGTGCTCAGTCCACCAACATTATTGACACCGCCAACCGAAGAGATCATCGGAGTCAGCAGAAGATCGCCAAGTCCGGTGAAGCTGCTGTTCTTGTTCGGAATATCGGTGTATTGGCCGCTGAAGGTCATATTTCCTCTGCCTTGCGGCGGCTGAGAGATATTTCCTTCAATGTCGTCGACCTGTATGCCTGCCTTGAAGACATGGTTGCGATAGACCTTAGTCACGCTGTCCGCACCTTCAATGCTGTACACATACTGAATCGTCGGGGTGTAGTTTCCAACGCCGATGTGGGTCAGTCCGTTGATGCTGGTCGGAGGAAGACCGCCGTTGTTGGCAACCTGGGGAATCCCCTGAATGCCATACTGCGCGGGGATCCCAAAGGTATTTCCATAGACCGACTGCTGCAGCTTATCCGCGTGCATCATGCCGACGTGCATATCGTTCGACAGCGTCTCGGTAAAGATATGCGTATACCCGACAGCAAAGGCATAGGCCGGAAGGCTGTCGTTACGGCCTCCGGTCTGACCTACCGCCAACCCAGGCAGCGATGAAGGAACCGCCGCGGCATACAAGCTCCTGTCAAAAGTGCCGTTCACGATGTTCTTCTGGTTGATGTTCTCGTCGATGCGCACATCGTATGTGCTGATATTGAGCGTGGTCTTCGGATCATAGAAGAAGTTATTGTTAAGGCCGCTCTGGTTCTGCGCCGGATAGACTCCAAGCAGCTTGACCGCATTGGGATCAAGACGACTGGCCGGAAGGATGTTGAGCTGCGAGGTCGCGCCCGTAAAGTTCGTCATCCCGGCAAGGCTTCCCGTATAGAACGGGTCGCGCACATAGCTGCCCGGCGTTCCATGCAGACCGGTCACCGGATCGACACCCGAAGCTGGGATCGTACGCGTCGTTGCCGGATCGAGAACCGTGCCATGCGGAATAATTCGGCCCAGAGCATCCGTTCCCGTACCAGTGTTGTAAGTGATCAGGTCCTGAAGGTTAGTGAAGCCGCTGTTGACCATCGACGTCGTCGGCACAGTGCTTGTGGCCGGCGTGGGGGTAACATATCGCTGTCCCTGGTATGCAAAGAAGAAGAAGGTCTTGTCGCGAACGATCGGGCCGCCAATGGTGGCGCCAAAGATGTTCTGGCGATACTCCGGCCTGGCTACATGATTGAGCTTATTAAAGAAGAGGTTCGCATTGAAGACGTCGTTGCGAACATACTCCCACACATCCCCATGAAACTGGTTAGTGCCCGACTTGGTCGTGGCATTCACCACGCCGCCGGTGGAGTGTCCAAACTCAGCGCTGTAGTTGACGCTCTGCAGCTTGAACTCCTGAATAGCATCAGGTGGAGGCGTAATCGTCGCATTGCTGTTGGTGTACGAGCCTCCGTACATCTCGATGTTGTCATTGATACCGTTCAGACGGAAGTCGTTCTGCCAGACGTTGGCACCGTCTACAACAAAGTAAGCGCTCGAGGTGCTTCCCGAATCGGCGCTGGGATTGCCCGGCGGTGCCGTGGTAACACCAGCCGAAAGCTGCGAGAGCGATGCCCAGTTTCTGGACTGTAGCGGAAGGTCATTGACGGTCTGCGACGTAATCGTCTGCCCTACCGCTCCATTTTCCGCCTGCAGCAGAGGAGCTGCGGCAGTGACGGTCACCTGCTGGGCAACAGCGCCCGTCGACAGGTGCAGGTCGATGGTCAAAATGTTCTGGATGTGAACCTCGACCCCATTCGCCGTGAAGATCTGAAAACCCGGCGCCTCACCCTTCAGGTTATAGTTGCCCGCCCTTACGGCTGAAAAGGAATAAGTGCCGGTCGACGTAGAGCGTGTGCTCTGCACGATACCGGTCGACGGATTCGTTAGTGTGACCTGAGCATCAGGAACGGCTGCGCCAGTCGAATCGGTTACCGTTCCTGTAACTCCACCTGTATCCACCTGCGCCATCAGCGAGCTCGAGGTGAACATCGCAATCCACAAAGCACACAGCGCCAGGATTGCACCTTTGCTGAAATATTTGCGTAACATCACAAACCCCCTAAAAAATCTTGCATTTATTCCAATTCGAGCAGCAGCATTACCTGCTGGGTTGAACATCATCACATTGCAGAGACGCTGCGAAGCAGCGTGCACGGATCATTCTTTTGAATGACTTTTGCGCTTTTTCTCACTGAGACCTTACAACCCAAAATGGCGAAAGTTTTACCAGATCTGACCAAGGACATATCGCTTCTAAGCCGAGTCTTCGGCCAAATAAAAAACGTTTCAAACGTTTGGTCTTTTTTCTCACCTTTAGGGAGGAATCGTAAGGGGTTTTACCCGGTGTTTACACCTTCCACCACCTGTGAGTTGTTCTTCTTTTTCAATGACTTGGAACAACTACAACGACAGATGATGCCTTTCTCTTAACGAGAGTAAAGATTACTGAGGAGTTAATGATTTATTAAGAGAAATTTGTTACCCTTCGCGTGTGAAGATAATGGATCAGCAGGCGTCCCGAACGCACTCATCGGAGATGCCTTCCAAAGATTCAGTCATTGATTCTGGCATTGCAAAGGAGTCAGGCTCGCAGCATCTGCAGCTCGAAGATGATCCGCGATGGCAGCTTACTCAACGTATTGCAGCAAGCGGGACCTTCACAAAATCCTCACTCCTCTCCGGCTTCCTTCTCTATATCTGCGAACGCGCTCTTACCGGGCGCATGGACGAGATCTCCGAGCATAAGATAGGCGTCCACGTCTTTGGAAGAAGATCCAGCTACAACCCCAGCGAAGATAACATCGTCCGTAACTACGCTCGCCAGCTTCGCCAGCGCCTCGATCATTACTTTGAAACAGAAGGAAGATCGGAGGAGCTGCGTCTCAGCATTCCTCTTGGCAAGTACGTTCCCGCCTTTAACCCGGCACAGGCTACTGGAACAATCCCCAAAGAAACGACGATCGTCGAGCCTCAGTTTTCTGCAACGCTGCAACCACCTGCCGCCGCTCCGGTTGCAGCTCCCATCGTTGAAAAGCGCAGCTACCGCCTGCTGCTGATTCTCGCCGCGCTCTTAGTTCTGCTTGTCTCTGGAGCAATCGCATGGTGGTTCATTCAACGCATCCCCAAGACTCCACCCGATCCGCTCCATCCTCTCTGGGCACAGCTCTTCAATAAGACCCATCAGACATTTCTGGTCCCCTCCGACGATGGAATCGTCATGTTCCAGAACCTGACCGGCCACTCGGTTCATCTTTCGGAATACATTAACCGCGATTACCTCACGCTCAATCTTCCCCGCCAGACCGACGCCGCCAATATGGCGGATCTCGACAAGCAGCGCTACACCAGCGTCACCGACCTCAATGCTGTCCTCCGATTTTCCCGCCTTCCCGAAGCCAAGCCCGACCGCTTTATTGTCCGCTACGCGCGCGAGCTTCAGATGGACGACCTGAAGAACGGCAACGCCATCCTTCTCGGATCGAGCTTCTCCAATCCCTGGGTCGAGCTCTTTCAGAAGAGCATGAACTTCGAGTTTGAGTATCGCCCTCACCCGAACGACTCCACCATCATCAATCAGCATCCTGCCTCGGGAGAACTTCCGGTCTATACCAACGACGCGCTGGCTCCATCGCATCAGACCTACGCAGTCATCGCACTGCTTCCTAACCTCAACAACTCCGGCTGGGTCTTGATCGTGGAAGGTCTGACAATGGCAGGAACCCAGGCCGCCGAAGATACCCTCTTCGATCACGAAGCGATGCGGCCCATCCTCGAAAAGGCCAACGCCGGCAACGGTACCTTGAAGCCCTTCGAAATTCTGATCGAAACCAGAAGCTTCGGCTCCAACTCCCCGCAGGCTCAAATCATCGCCAGCAGATTTTATTCCCCCGTCTCCATGTAACTTGATCTTTCGAAGCTAAGAAATAGCCCCTATTTTCATGGGATTTGAGCTGTTATGCCTGCCATAATAGCTCCCATGACATTGTTCTCCTTCATCGATGCTGACAACCAGTGTAAGCATCAACATTCCTCTTCACCGCTCTCCCATCTTCTAAAGCACTCCACTCATCCCATAACGCGAACTACCTTCATAGCCCTGTTCTTGTGCCTGCTTACTAGTTTCGGTACGGTAACGTGCCGCGCACAAAAATCTACCAGCGATCTCGATCTACACGGAACGATCACCTATGCGAACCGCCAGAGCTACGTCGAGATTCCCTTTGAAGTGCCTAAGGGCGTCACTCGCGTAACCGTCGAGTTCTCCTATACAGAGCGCGAACAACACACTGCCATTGACCTCGGCCTCTTCGACAGCGAGCGCTTTCGCGGATGGAGCGGAGGCAACAAGTCGATCTTCACCGTATCGGCAACCGATGCTACTCCCTCCTATCTCCCCGGCCCCATCGTCCCCGGAAGATGGAAGCTGATACTCGGAGTTCCTAATATCAGGGAAGGTGTTCGCTCCGAGTACGAAGCCAAAATTCATTTCTCACATGCTGGCGACAGGCCGGAGGTCTCCACCTTCAGCTCGGTTCCCCTGCGTAGCGGCCCCGCGTGGTTTCGCGGCGATCTGCACATGCACGACGCTCACAGCGATGGCTCATGCCTCAGCCAATCCGGAAAGAAGGTTCCCTGCCCTCTCTATAAGACCGTCGAGACCGCAGCCGAAAGAGGCCTCGACTTCATCGCCATCAGCGATCACAACACCATCTCGCAGTACAACGACATGCGCGAGTTGCAGCCATACTTCGATCATCTGCTCCTGATCCCCGCTCGCGAGATCACCACCTTTCAAGGACACGCCAACGTCTACGGCCCCACCGATTTCATCGACTTCCGGCTCACAAGCCCGCACGTGCCAAACTTCAACCGCCTGCTCAATGAAGTTCAAAGCCTGCACGGCATCCTCTCCATCAATCACCCCGGCATACCATCCGGCGAGTCCTGCATGGGCTGCGGTTGGACCGTTCCCGATACCGACTTCAGCCGAGTCACAGCCATCGAAGTAATCAACGGCGGCGATGCTGACGGCCCACACTCCGGAATCCCGTTCTGGCAGCAGCAACTCAACAACGGCTTCCGCCTGACCGCGCTAGGCGGAAGCGATAATCACGACTCCGATCTCAAAGCGCGAACCTATTCCGCCATCGGTCATCCCACAACCGTCATCTACGCCGCAAACTTATCCGAAAACGCTATCCTCGATGCAATCCGTGCAGGACACGTCTTCGTCGATGCCCAGGGTTCAAAAGACAGGGCCATCGAGTTCACAGCAAAAACGGCTACAAGCACTGCATCCATGGGAGACGAGATTCAATCTCCTGCAGGAGAGCAGATACACTTCACACTCAAGATGACCGCCCTCGCAGACGATCACCCAGAGATCATTCTCGATGGCGAGTCAACCACATTACTCGATCCATCCGTGGCAAAGCAGAACGAGGAGACAAGGACCTTCGACTATCAAAGCGATGGCAAAAGACATTGGCTCCGAGTCAACATTCGCTCCCAAAGCGGTGCGCTGCTCATCGTCGGAAACCCTGTCTACCTGAACTTCTCTAAACGATAAGGCAAAGCCTCCTGTCAGCGAACACTGGCGGGAGGCGCCAAAAGTTTATCGACACAACCAACAGGCTTCGTCACCGGATTACATCTCGCGACAAGGCCATCCGGAAATTTAACGACATAACTGGTCCACTGCGAAGGCTCCGACGCGGGATAGTCAGTGCTGATCATCTGCGCACCGCTCGAAAGTGCGAGATCACGTCGCGTCGTATCGTTCGTGCGCGCCTGATCGGTGTTCTCATCAGAGCGTGTCCGTACCAGATACCCCTGCTTCACCAGCGCATCGATCTCTTCACGCGACCCGTCATTCTCTTCCGTGAACGCCGCATCGGGAGCACCCGGCTCTGCATTGGTAAAGAGCACCCGCCCACGCAGCGAAGGATGCCCCTTCGTGTAGATCGGCTCCACATGCCTCTGGTCGAGCAAAAAGATCACTCTACCGCGAGCCTGCGCCAGCGTAGGCCATCTCCCAGCATGAATAGCCTCCACCAGCGTCGCTGCGCTACCGCGCACATCATCCGGTGTAATCATCTCATTGGCCGCGAAGACAGATCGAATCTCCTTATCTAACGCATCGAACACAGGAGCAGTAAACGGCTCAGGCGTCACAGCATTTGGAAGATTCCGGTCCCTGCCTTCCTTCGTCTCAATCAAAATAAAAATCGGCAAATGCTGCGGATGCTGCTTCGACCAGCCACGAACATCGGTGAGACAGGCAGTCAGCGTCATGCACGTGCTGCGCACATCGATGTCCTGCATGTGCAGCACCTTAAATCCCGGCTTGTCCATCACATGATGTGGATCGAACTCCGGGTCCGCCGGCAATCCAGCCTTCGCTACCATGCCCAGAATGGCAGGATGCGCATATCGACCGCCCTTCGTGTCGGCGTACACATCAATCTCTATCTGCCGCACACCGCCCGATAACTGATTGGCCAGCGGAGCATGATGATAGTCGAGCCCATGCAATCCCTCGGGACTCTTCATCTCCATCAGATTCCTCGCGCTTGGCGGAAACCCCGCATGGTAGCTATTGTGCGAACCAATTACCTGAATCTGATTCAGATGAACGCGCTGGTCTTGTTGAGCAGTAGTTGTCTGTTGCGCCAGCACCGCCCCACCCATAACAAATATCGCGATGGCGCAGGAGATTCGAATTGTCTTTTTAAAGATCATGTTTGTCCCGAACTGCATTAGCTATCCAACCCGGTAAGGCTTGCTATAGTGTGTTGACCACTCCACAAGATCCGCATTCATCCATCGCAGCTTCTGGCTGCGGCTGTCCGCCTCAAACAACATGTAAGCGTTGGGATCATAGCGAGTAGCCGCCGTAACATAATGCTGCGGCCCATAGGTATGAGCGAAGTCCACCCACTTATGCCAATGTCCTGCAATCACCATCTGTATGGTGTCGCTATGTTTTCGAAGCAGCGGATGTAGGCCGTAGTCGCGGACCTCCGTTGCATCAACTAGCCATAACGGATAGTGAATAAAAACAACCGTAGGCCTGCGATCATTCAGAAGCGCTTCAAACCAATTCAACTGCTCTTCCCCAAGCGAGCCAAGTCGCTTGTCGAACTGAGGCGAGTTCCGGTCCCATCTGGCTCCTAAAAAATTATTCAGATGCACAAACCGGAAACCTTTGTAGTCGACCGAAGAATACGGCTTCGCCTTCAGCTTCTCCGCAAACAACCGATGCGACATCTCGCGCGAGACTCGCGGAACGTCATAGTCATGGTTGCCGAAGCCCAGGTGCACGGGCATCTGAAAGCCGTCAAAGATCTCTTTCGCATTGTCGATGCGCGTCTTGTTCTTAAAATAAAAATCGTAGTCTGCCGATGGATAGTTATGAAAGCAATCCCCTGCCACAAAAACCTGTTCAATCTTGGGATGAAGCGAATTGATCAGATCCCGCGCCGAGATAAGACGCTCCGACGTGTGAAGAATGCTTTCATTATCCTCCACGCCATTCTCTGATCCCTTCACATAAAACTCGTCGATGATGTGCGGGTCCGCAACTACCGCAAAGTGAAACCTCGAAGGAGATGCTGCCTGCGCGACTTCACTCCACCCTCGCTGCGTCCAAAGTGTACCCAGCGCCGATGCTCCCATCATCCCAAATGCGCGGCGATCTATCTTCAAGTCTTACTCCATTCTTTAGGCACAAATGCCTTCAGTTAGGTTCGGCACCGCCCTCTCCAGAGCGGTGCCGAATTATTTTCAGCCATAGACAACCGGCCTGCTAGAAGGTGATCTTCGCCGCAAGCTGTAGCTGTCGTGCAGGGTAAGCGCTGGTGATGCTGCCGAAAGCTCCATCGGTGATTGTGCTGTCGGGAGCCTGGTAGTCCACTTGGTTGAGTACGTTGAAGGCCTCGGCGCGGAAGTCCAGCTTGGAGGTTTCGCTCCAGAGGTTGAACGCCTTGTGAAGACCGAGGTCTGTATCGAAGTAAGCAAAGGAGCGAAACTTATTACGCGAGATATTGCCATACGCATTGGTGTTTCCCAGTGCCACAGATGGAACTGCCAAATACGTTCCGTCCAGATAACCCTTCAATGCTGTAGCCGTCTTGGTCTGCTTCGAACCTGGGTTCTTGATCTTCGCACCCGGCAGAGTCAACTGTGGGCGCAGAGTCACCAGGTCCGACGTGTACAGCGGATTATTGGCAGAGCTGTTGTAGTTCAGATTGAACGGCAGGCCGCTGGTCGACGTGTTGATGACAGTAGTCTGCCACCCACCAAGAACCGCATTGACCAGGAAGTTCGAGTTAGCTCCAAACTTACGGCCATGTCCATACGGCAGGTCATACACAATCGAAAGCGTATTGTTGATCGGCTGGTCATAGCCCGACGGACCGTAGTCGTTGCGCGGATTGGCGAAGTTCACACGAGAGTTATCGCCGTTGCTGGTCTCCAGATGTCCCGAAGCGAGGTCAAAAGCACGGCCCCACGTAAACGAGTTCAACAGATAGAGCGCACCGACGCGCTTCTCAAGCTTGGCCTGCAAAGAGTTATAGGTTGAAGAGTTGCCACCGTACGCGATCTCGATATCGCCAAACGTCGGTACCGGGCGACGCGACTGATACGTCGCGCAGTTTGCTCCTCCTGCATTGAGGCAGGGCGCCGCTTGGTTGTAGTCGGCGAGCACCTGAAGGTGCGTGCCCTTATTACCGACATAGGCGATGTCCATCACCATGCCCCACGGCAGCTCGCGCTGGAATCCGAAGAAGTAGCTCTGCACATAACCAGTCTCAAAGTTCTTCGGAATATAGCGTGACGTCACCTTCTTTGGATCGAAGTTCGAGGGGCTCGTCAGTCCAACCGCATAGCCCTGTTGCATCTGACGGAAGCAGGCCGTCTGGTCCTGCGTGTCGTTGACGCAACGGTCGGCGGTAGTCGGAGTTGGATTATTGATCGAAGCGTTGACGACGTTCGGCCCGTTATAGGTCAGGTTATTTTCGCCGCCGGCGCGGTTGTACTGCGTGTAGCTGATGCCATAGCCGCCGCGAACAACCGTCTTTGGTGACTCGCTCCAGGCAAAGCCGAAGCGCGGTCCCCAGTTCTTCATCGGAACATGTACCAGCGCACGGTCATAGATGCTGCCATTCTTCGCCTGGATCAGCGTGTTCGTCGTCGGGTCGAAGTTCGCCAGCTTGTTATCGCGCTCCCACTGCGGAGTCGCAATCTCATACCGCAGACCAGCATTGACCGTCAGCGTTGGCGAAACCTTGATGTCGTCCTGCACATACATAAAGTTGAACCGCTGCCGCAGGTTCACCACGGTGTAGTTCGTCAGCGAATATGAAGACTGATTGCCGAAGAGAAAGTCAGCAAGGTCCGCGGCCTGCGAGAGCTGCGCCGTCGCATTGCTGCCTTGCGCCGGATCAGACGGATTCGATGCTACACAAGGAGTCACCGGCTTTGCAGGGTTGCAAACCGGCACAGCCGCATATCCCGCCGCATAGTTGTCCTGTCCATAGCTCGGGTTGAAGTCATTGACCTGAGTATTGACCGCCTGGTACTCATAGCCGAACTTCATCGAGTGCCGTCCACGAACCCAGGTAAAGTTGCCCTTCGGGTTGTAGATCGTCGGGTTCTGGAACTGAGGGCTCGAAGACTGCGCACCAAACTGCGTAAAGCCCGATACCGACTGCGCATTCAGATCACGCACAATGCTCTTATCGGTCGGCACGCCATTGGTGATGCCGTTTTCCGCCAGCAGCGACGGATCGCCTTGTCCATAAGGCGTCTTTGCGCCCTCGTTCTTGGTGTAGGCAAAACGAATATCGAGCAGCTTCGTAGGCGAAATCACCCATGTCGTGCCACCTGCGATCTGGCGATTGAGCAGGTGAACGTTCGAGTTGCCATTTCCACCAGCGCGGCCCAGCACCGTCGGCGGATCGAAGATCGTGCCGCGATGCTCGCTGTAGCGGGCAAACATGCTCCACTTCTGATTGAACGTCTCGTCGACACGTGCATCTCCCTTGTCATCCTGAATGGTGCCACGCGGAGAAGCAATGTAGTTGTTGGCAATCGTGTCATAGGCAACAGCGCCGGGGCCGCCGCCGGTTACAGAAGTAGCATTGTTCGCCGGCAGCGCAGCAAGCACCGCCTTAGCAAAAGGAGTCGCCTCCGCAGAAACATTGCCATTGGTAAAGACCGTTCCCGTAATCGGGTTCTGCAGCACAATCGGCGTCGGCGCAATCGACGGATCTTTATAGTGGAACAGGAAGATACCCTGGCGCTGCTCCGCATTCGGCAGCGTAACCGTCGTCACCTGGTTACGGAAGATCTGCCGCAAACCTTCGTAATCCACAAAGAAGAAAGTGTGGTCCTTTTTGATCGGACCGCCGAACGTTCCGCCAAACTGATTGCGAATGAAGGTCTGCTTCACCCCACCCGCTGGCTGAAACGGCCCAATGGCGTTCAGGTCCGTGTTGCGAAGATAGTCATAGCCCTTGCCATGAAACTGGTTGCTACCGCGCCGTGTCGACACATTGATGACAGCGCCCGAAGCGCGGCCATACTCTGCCGAGTAGTTGTTCGTCTCCACGCGAAACTCGCTCACCGCATCCGGCGACGGCGGAATATTCTCGTTCGCGAAGCCCTGGTTCGATGTGCCGTAGTTATTGTTGTCCAAACCATCAAGAAGAAAGTTGTTGAAGGCAGAACGCTGGCCGTTCACATTGAACGAACCCTCGCGGCTCGATGCCGTCTGATTCTCAAGGGCGGACTTACGCACGCCCGGAGCCAGCAGAACAAGGTCGGCATACGACCGGCCATTGAGCGGCAAGTTCTCCACCTCGCGCGTCCCAATCACCTGGCCGCGAGAGCTGGTCTCCGTCTCAAGCGCCGTCGGCGCCGCCGATACCGTCACCGTCTCGGCAACCGATCCCGCCTTCAGCGTCATGTCCACGCGCTGACGAGCATTCGTCGTCACGGTAAAGGCCTGCGTCTGCGCTCCCTCAAAGCCCTGCGCCTCGGCAACAACCTTGTACGATCCGATCTGCACGCTCGAAAACTCATAACGCCCCTCAGCATCCGTCGTCGCCGTCTGCTGAATGCCGGTCGCAACGTTCGTCAGCGTCACCTTACTGTTCGGTATCGCTGCGCTCGTGGTGTCCCTGACGTAACCGAGCACTGAAGCCGACTCAAACTGCCCATAGCACTGAAGCGCGGGCAATAGCAGCAGGATGGCCAGCGCCAACCTCAGCCATCCCCATGTTTGCGTCGCCGACCATCTTCCAGCCGATCCTCTTCCCGAACCACTCGGTCCTGCCATTCCTATGTGTTGCATCATCTGTCCTGCCTTCTCGGAAAAAAATGAACTTCAATAAAAAGTGCTACCGGCGCCGCGGCATCATTTCCGCGTTTACGCTTCACAACGTGCTGCCTTGTTCAACCGCAACGGACATTACGCAAGCGAAGAAACGGCTGTCAATAAAAATTCGCTAACGGAACCGATAACGTAAATTTCTGGTAAATGGATATAAAACGCTAAAAACAAATAACTTAAACAGAAAAATGAACTTATTTAGCGAAAACTGAACCGACCGAAAAATCGGCGCAGAAGCGCATAGCTCCCATCATGCTGTTTTTTCGTGAATATGAGGTAAACAGCCAATGACGCCGCTATAAACATGCGTTGCCCCCGGCCACGGCTCACCAGATGCCTATCTTAAATTAGGCAAATCGAGCATCCACCGTCACCACGCCCCACTGACGATCCACCACCTCGCGATGCGCTGCCATCATCCACACAAAGTTCAGCTCGCTACCGGGAATGGCTACATTCGGGTGATATCCCTCCGGCAACAACACCGCATCCCCGTCGCGCACCACCTCCACCTCGGCGGCAGAGATCTCGTCCGTGTACACGAGTTGCAGCCCGAACGCAGGCTCCGGCATGTCGAAGAAGACATAGATCTCCTCCAGCATCGCCGCATGCTCATGCGGAGGCCAGCTCGTCCAGTTGCCCGGCAGCGAGCTCGTCACCCCCACCACCAGCCGCCCCGCCTGCACATTGGTGCCGAGCATAATGTTGATCTCGCGCTTCGAGCTCTCATTGCCCGCGACAAAATGCAGCTTCTCGTTCGCCTTCACGCTGGCATAAGGGACAAACTGCACCGGGTACTCATCCTCCACCACCGCAGAGCACTCCACCAGGTCAACCTCAGAAGCAGTCTCGACCGTCATCGGCAATCCCTTGGAAACATAAAGAGCGTCCTTAGCCTGCAACTCAAAGCGCTCCTCCCCAACCGTGACCGTCGCCGCACCGCTCAGGCAGACCAGCCCCGTCTCCTGACCATCGTTGGTAAAGCTCACGCGGCTATTGCTCGCATCCAGACGAATCCGCCCGTAGCTCATCTCCCGCATCGAGCTGTTGCTCGGAGAGATGAAGATGTTCCGCCCCTTCAAACCAGCCGTACCGCCAATCAAACGCTTCGACATCGCCTCTTCCAATCCGGCTTGCGCCTTGCAAAGATCAAAAAAAATAGCCCCGAAAAAGCTCTCGCAATCTCGGGGCTGCTCAGTGAAATTCGTGGAGGGCCGTCCGCTACCAGGCAATCTTGGCCGGGAAAAACTCGGCGAACAGATCGTCGTAGTACGGCTTCAGCTCCTTCAGATTCGGCTTCGTGTGCCCCTTCGAATACAGGTCATACACGTTGAACTTGTTCACCCACTCGAACATCTTCACGTCGTGGTCGCTCATCAGGTGGCGATACGCGCCATGCCGGTGCGCCGCGTAAAACGAGTGATACCGCAGCATGTACAGCGACTCCTCCGGCATGTAATTCTTCATCACCTCGCCGATATAGCCGTCGTGCCCAAACGACATATGCACGTTGCTCAGCCCGCAGTTCGGCTCGTAGATGCCGTACTTCGTCTGATACAGAGGGTTGTTGAAATCCGGGTTCGCCTTGAAGTACTGCGGAAACACAATCTGGTCGGAGTAAGCGCAGCCTACCGGGAACGTATCGCCCACCACGCCCCACTGCGGCTCGCCCCACAGGCACAGCACCTTGCCCAGATCATGAATAAATCCGGTCAGCACAAACCAGCGCGGATGCCCGTCCTTGCGAATCGCCTCTGACGTCTGCAGCAGATGCTCAATCTGGGTCAGGTCCGTATCGGGATCGCTATCATCGACCAGCGTATTCAGAAACTCCGCAGCCTCCCAGATGCTCTTCTCGCCCTTGTTCAGGCCGAAGTACTCCTTCTCCTTCGCCATCACATAGTCGAAGCTCTGGTGCTGATGGTTCAGACGATAGAACTCAGCGACACCGGGAGTCGCATGCTCGTCATACTGGCGAAAATCGTCTTCGCTCTTGCCTTCTTTATAGCGCCCGGTTAAAAAGTCATCCCACTCATCCATGTCCTTCAGCGGGGCGTCGGTAGAAACTGCTGTCGTTGCTGCCATAGGAGATCTTCCCTTCGGCGCGAAAAATCCGTGGTTCGCGTTACCGCTAACTATAGTAGCGCCGAACCCATGCACTGGCAAGTAGGAATATCAGATTTATTTTTCGCTCCCGAGAACCCGCCTGTTTAGTAAACTTTGAGGCGTTCTTCGGATTATTTCCACAGGAACGCGGAGGCTCATCCCATGAAGCCGCTTCTCTTTCTCCTTCTCTTCTCGTTACCGTTTCAGGCGTCCGCGCAGACCCCCACAAAGACCGCGCCCACCCTGCGAAGCATTCTTCTCCATCAGCTTCAAACCACGCATAACCAGGAAGAGTGGTTTGTCCCTGCAAACGTCGCTGTAGCTGGCTTAACGGCAGAGCAGGCCAAATGGACCGACGGCAAAGGCAATCACTCCGTCGGACAATTAGCAACCCATCTCGTCTTCTGGGACACGCGCAACCTGGAGAAGTTCGAGGGCAAGCCGCTGGCAAAGTTCAGCAGCAATAATGACGAGACCTTCAACGCCTTCGACGCAAAACAATGGGCAACCACGGTTCGGCAATTAGACGAGGTGCTCACCGCATGGGAGAAGGCCGTCGAATCCGCTGACGAGAAGAAGCTCGAAGCCTGGGCGCCGACCATCGCTAACATCAGCACGCACAACGCCTATCACATCGGTCAGATCATCTATGTCCGCAAAGAGCAAGGCTCGTGGAACCCGGCGAACGGCGTCAGATAATCGACCGGCATCACACACCGATCTCAAAGAAAAGATCAGCGCCGAGGCAAAAAGATCACCGTCGGGACGAGCCCTTCACCGAAGACTCCCGCACCACCAGCGTCGACTCCAGCAGAACGCTCCTGGGCGACTGTTCCGGCTTGGCCGACAGATCCAGCGCAAACTCTCCCGCAACCCGTCCCAGCTCCGCCGTCCCATGGTCGATAGAGCTTAACGGAACGCGCAGGTAATCCGCATAGCGCAGATTTCCGCAGCCGATAAATGCAATGTCCTCGGGCACGCGCAGACCGGCCTGCAATGTCGCTTCTATCGCTCCAATGGCGGTCAGATCGTTGTAGCAGAACACCGCATCCGGACGAGGATCGAGCCGCAGCAGCTCCTGCATCGCCTGAAAACCGGCGGTATCGCCAGCCTCCTCCACCCGCTCCCGCACCAGCACATAACTCTCCGGCACAATCAGCCGATGCTCCGCCATCGCACTCCGATAACCCCGCAAGCGATCAAACGAAGGGCTGGTGTTCTTTCCGCCAATATGCGCGATACGCTTCCGTCCAATATCGATCAGGTGGCGCGTAGCCATCTCGCCCACCTTCACATCGTCCGTCCCGACAAAGTGCGCCGCCAGATGAGGAAAGTTCCGGTCGAACAACAGGTAAGGCGTCCTCACATCCCCCAGCTCATAAAAATTACGCAGGCTAGCCTGGCACGAAGCAATCAGCAGCACATCGATCCCCCGGCTCAACAGCGTGCGAATCTCCTGCTGCTCCACCTCAGGGTCTTCCTCCGACGAAGCCAGAATCAGGGCTCGCTTGCTCGTCCGCAGAACTCCGCTCAGCGATTTGGCAAACTCTGCAAAGAACGGATGCACCAGGTCCGGCACCACCAGCCCCACGGTATAGGTGCGCCCGCTGGCCAGCCCCCGCGCCATCATGTTGGGCTGATAGTTCAGTTCTTTCATGCGCTTCAGCACGCGCCGCCGCGTCTCTTCTCCGATATCGGCGTTGCCCCGCAACACCTTCGACACGGTAACAACCGACACACCCAAATCACGCGCAATATCTTTCAGTCTTACAGCCATGTTCGCTCCTGAAACTTCTCCACACCTGAAGCATACCCAAACTCTGCGTACACCAACCTACGAAAACCGCGTCCTCCTCCACAAGCTCCACGTCCCCGCAATCAGGCTTAGCAGCAGCACGCCGCCCAAAACTGCAATCCAGCGAACATCCATCGCCAGCGGAGGCACCACCGCCCGCACTCCCAGCCAGATAAACACGCCCGTCGCCGCAGCAATAATTGCATAGTCCCACCAGCGCCGCCTCTCGTTGCGCGTGTTGAACTCGTCACCGGCCATCGCCATCATCGTCTGGTTATAGTCCAGCCCATAGCGCTCGCACTCCCGCAGCACCGCCTCGTTCGTCGACGTCTGCTCCTTCGACGACGCCACCGCCGTACTGATCGCCAGCGCCCCCAGAATCATCACCACCGACCCCGTCACCACCAGCAGCTTATGCTGATGGTCCGCTGCTGCCAGCTCCCCAAACACCAGCGCACCCCATGCCAGCCCCCAAAGCTGGTTCGTATTCGACAGCGGAATCCCGCGCCCAATCCCGACATACTTCGTCGCAAACTGCTGAAACAGGTCGCCGATGACCCAAACAAACCCGCCCAGAAACAGCCAGAACACCATTCCCCGCAGATGGAACAACTGGAACGAAGGCGAATGCAGCCCTCCATCCAGCGCCACCGTCAGTGCAAACACCGTGCTCAACTCCCCCACCGTAAACGCCGTCACAAACGACAGCGGATTCATCCCGCTCAAATACGCCTTGCGATAAGGAACATACATCGTCCCCCACATCAAACTCGCGCCAGCAGCGGCCAATATCCCGCCCACCGCATTGTGTCCCGTGGCCGTCCCGCCATGCAGCGTACTGAAGCCCAGCATCACCGCCGCAGCCACAATGGCCACCGTCCCCAACACTACCTTGCCGATATTCTTTCCACTCGCTCCCTCCAGCTCACGAAACAGCAACCGCCCCCACAGCAGCCCAATCAGCGAGTTCGTATTCCACAGCGGAAACGCCACCGCCAGGCCCACATCGCGAATCGCAAACACCGTCAGCGTATTCGCCACCGCCCACAGCGCCCCGGCCAGCAGCGCCCACACGATCAGGTGCTTCTTCTCAAACAAATCGGCAAAGACGTAACTCGTCCCCTTCAACAGCGTCGGAAACGTCCACCGCGCCGTAAACACCCCCGCCACCATGCACAGCGAGATCGCAAACGGGGAGAATCCCGCATTCACCAGCTTCGTCGGAGCCTCCGCCGCGCCCAGCCAAACCCCGGCCGTCAGCCCGCAGACCACACCTAAGCCATGCAGCGACATCCCCGTACCTTTTTTTGGGCTCTTCGTTACCGCACTTCCCACAAACGTATCCCCATTCCATCCAACGTCTTCGATACAGGTTTTAAAACGAGCTCAGATTTTAACTAATGCAGCACGACCAACAGGGCGATCCCGGCGATCAGCACAAAAAATGGCACCAGAAAATGACTATCGGTCACAACCGTTTTTACGTCACGAAGAAAACTCATCGCAGAAACACTCTACTTTCCGTCAATCTCATCCATAGTAAGCGGTTACGTTGCAGCCCAACCGTATATGCCGATATAAAAGCCTGTCAAATAATCATGCGGAACGGTCCAGTTCCGCAAAAAAGCCCCGGAGTTCTCCAGGGCTTTTCGCAATTGATTCTCACTAAAGTTTAGAACGGATTGAGCTTATCCAAGCCCTTCTTCTTCTTGTGCTTGCTCGACGACTCATCCGACTTGTCGAACGCGGGCTTGGTCTTCTTGCCCTTCGGGTTCGGCGCCTGGGCCGCTGGCTGGCTTCCCGGTTTGATCTCATTGACCGCATCGGGAGCGTCTCCGGCCTTCTCAACAGCAGGCAGAGGCGTATTGTTCGTCGGGCCGACCGCCTTCAAACCTCCATTCGCGTCGCTCGCCTTCGGAGCCGACGACGGCGAGACGATCTCGACGCCCATCGAATCCGATGCTGTTCCCGACGAAGTATTGCTGGTCGCGCCCGGAACGCTCGTCTGCACCGCAGAGCCGTTGTCCGAACCCGGAGCAGCCGTAGGAACATCGTGGAACGCCAGTGGTGCAGCCGGCGTCGTCGGCGTAGCAGGAGCAGCAGCCTCATCTGCCGGCGCAGCATCCGCCGTCGCCGCAGGCTCGGTCTTGGCCGGCTCCTTCGCCGCAGTCTCTGGATGCATCGAGGTATTGAAGTCCGAAATAATCTTGCGCGTAACATCCGGAGCCAGGGTCGGCTTGGGATCGGTCAGCGACGGGTCGCCGATATGGGCCGCCATCACCGTGTCCGGCGTATGCATCACCAGCAGCTTGGCGCGCTCCTTCAGGTTGTAGCCCGAGCGGCTGTTCTCCAGCGCTTCGCTCGCCGCCACCTGCTCCGGCGTAGGCTTCGGAATCGGCAGGTCCATCGCTGCCAGCCGGTCGCGCGCATCCTCTACGTGCGGCGAAGCCGAGTGCTCGAGCACCACCCTGCGATATGCATTCGCCGCGGCATCGTCATAGATATGCTCCAGCCGGGCCTTCGCAGCCTCGGGCAGCCGGATCGAGCGGACATACTTCGCCTCTGCCTCGTAGGCATCGCCCAGTCCCACCAGCACATCGTCCATGTGGCTGTACTCGGGATAGGTGTCCACCACAGTCTGATAGCGAGCAATCGTCGCAGGCCACGCGGCACGCGACGCATAAAAGTCGCCAATCTCTGCCTCACGCTCTGCCAGCACCTCCTGCACCTCGCGCAGGCGCTGCTTGGCCTGCGGCACCAGCGACGACTCCGGGAACTGCTGCAGCATCAGCCGGTACTCTTCCTCGGCATGGGTGGCCTTGGTATAGTCGCGGTCGGGCTTGTCCATCTGGCGGAAGTAGATGTCACCTACGCGCATCTGCGCCTCGGCGGCCTCAGGTGCGTTGGGGAAGAAGGTAATGAAGTCCTTGTACTCGCTCTCGGCCTGCATCAGCGCAGCCGTGCCGCCTTCTTTGTACCAGCTGTCGGCAATCGCCAGCTTGGCGCGCATCTGAAACTGCGAGTCGGGATAGGTATTGAGGAGCGTCTGCAGGTCGAGTCGCGCGACGTCGAAGTGTCCCTTCTTGGTGGCAAGAACCGCCTTGTCGTACAACTCCTTATCCGGAAGCTTCGCGTCCTGCTCCGCAATCGGGGTCAGCGCCTTATCTTTGCGCATCTGCTTCTTGGTGTCCTTCGACTCGACGACCTTGTCTTCCTTCTTGTGCTTCTTGCCGGAAGCTGACAGGGTTACGCTCTCCTGCTGCTGCCCATTGGCGTCGGTCGTCGTCTGCGACGAGCCCGTCACCTGTGCTCCTGCAACCATTGAAGACGTCAGCAATACCGCTACCGCCACCCCGGCCAGCGCGCTGGCTTTCAAACTTGGAAAAAAGGAACGCTCACTCATCCTGCGGTGTACCCCATAAGCCTCGCGCATCAGCGCACAGGCTGCATCCTATTCTAGTCTTTCCCGTCAGCCTTGTGCGGCCGAAGCTGTCCACAAACTGCATCCCGGCCAGACTCTCAAAACTACGCCATCTCGACCGTAGCAGCAATAAAGCACGTCATCTCGACCGTAGCGAAGCACAGTGGAGAGACCCCTGTATTTCGCTTTTTTACCTGCTGCCGATTTCAATCACAGCCAGTCAGCCCTTACTTCTTCTTTTTGGGCGTACTTTTCGGCACACCCGCACGCGCAACCTTCAAAAACTCCCGCGCATTCTGCTCCGTCTTTCCGGGACTAAAGATAGCCGATCCAGCCACCAGCATGTCTGCTCCTGCTTCGACCACAGCACCCACCGTATCGTGAGCAACGCCGCCATCGACCTCGATGCGGAACCCAAGCCCCATCTCCTTGCGTAACGCCGCCAGATAGGCAATCTTCTCGAGCGCCAGCGGCAGAAACTTCTGCCCGCCAAACCCCGGGTTCACGCTCATCACCAGTACATAGTGCACCATCGGCAGCACTTCGATCAGCGTATCCACCGGCGTCGCCGGATTGATCACCACTCCCGGCTTCATGCCATTCTGCTCAATCAGTTGCAGCGTCCGGTGCAGATGCCGGCAGACCTCCTGCTGCACGCTCACCATGTCCGCGCCCGCCTCGGCAAAGGCCGGAATGAACGCATCCGGATTCTCCACCATCAGATGGCAATCGAGCGGCAGCTTGGTCACTGGCCGCAGCGACTGCACCATGGGCGGCCCAAATGTAATATTCGGCACAAAATGCCCATCCATCACATCCACATGGACGATGGTCCCGCCACCCCGCTCCGCCGCCGCCACTTCGTCGGCCAGATGCGCAAAGTCAGACGCAAGTATCGAAAATGCCAGTTCAATCAAAAGGAAATCGCTCCTGCCGCCAGTTTACCAGCGCCCTACGCTATCGCCCACAAATGCAAGTCATCTCGACCGAACCTCAAACATACGTCATCTCGACCGGAGCAAAGCGAAGTGGAGAGATCCCTGTATTTTGTATTTGCAATGAAGCCGGGTGCGCGCGCCCCATGTCCCGATTCTGGGACATGGGTTTCCACTCAACTCTCCAGCCTCCGCTATTCGACCTTCTCCCTCTTCTCCGCCATCACAACCACCCGCTCCACACCTTCCCTGCCCTCATGCAGAATCTTCGTCTTCGCCCCCTTCGCCGCCTCGCGCTGCGTCTCGGCCATCTTCTTCGGCTCGCCCAGCGCCGCTCTCGCCGCTCCCCGCAAAATCCGTCGCACCGGCCATCCTCCATCCGCATTCGGCAGAAAGACTTCGCCCGTCCGCTGCTTCTCCGGCCTGTAATACCAGCGTTTGAACAGCGAAAGATGATCGCTCAGCAGAGCCAGATCACTGGCCTTCCCCACCTTAGCCTCAAGCACCCCCAACACTGCCGCAGCCCTCACCTCAGGCGAATCCACAGGCAAACCCACCTCGCCCTCCAGAGGAACCGCCTGCAACATCAGCGGCTGCGCAAACAGCGAGCTGCCCACGCTCGTCTGCTCCTTCACCGCCCTTACCCCCAGCGTAGAAAGCCGCTCCGGCCCTGCTAGACATCCGCCCTGCAACAAAAACAAAGCCGCCTGATCCGGCAACTCCTTCTCCACCACCGCCGTCTGCACAATCACCGCCCGCAGCTTCGGAACCGGCTGCACGATCTCATCCGCCTGCGCCGCAGCAGCCTTCACCTTCTGCCACTGAGCATGCAGCGCTGCCGCCCTCTCAAACTCCATCTCCGCCGAAGCCTGTTCACGTTCCTGCTCGATCGCCGCCAGCCTGCTCTCACCGCGCGTGTCGAAGAATGCCTTCACCGCCACCGCCTCCGCCGCATACTCCTCAGGCGTGCAGGCCTGCTTGCACGGCTCCATGCACTTCTTCATCTCCCCATACACGCACCCCGGATGCTCCGGATAAGGCTCCAGATCCTCCCAGCACCGCCGCAGCTTGAACAAATCGAGCACCGCATCGCAGTACCGCTCCGCAACCGACCGCGAAGGAAACGGCCCATACATCTCCCCGAGCCCGCGCTTCGACAACCGGTTCGTCGCATACACCCGCGGATGCGCATTCTCCATCGTCAACCGCAAAAAATAAGGAGTATGCAGCTTCAACCTGCGCCGCGCCTCGGCATACCCAAACAACGCCACCGCCGCGTCATACAGCACCAGCGACGACTCGAAGTCAGAGCCCGTGACGCAGTACTCAATCCGCGCCACCTTGTCCCGTAGGTTCAGCCGCTTCGACTGCGACTCCGGCGGATCGAGCAGCCGCCTCATCCTCCGCCGCAGATCGGCCGTGCGCGTCAGATAAGGCTCATCGCCCTCGCGCGCGCCGCACAGCGCAAACACACCCGGCAGCGCAGGCACCGCCCGCAAAATCTCCTCTGCCCGCTCCGGCGCAAAGTCAACAACCGTATCGAAATGAAAACGCAATCCCACACCCGGATTGTAGCCTCGTGCATAGTTAGTATGTTCTTAATAAGGCCCATATATGAGCACATCAATTCGTAACTTTGAGACGGATCGTAGCCGTCGATTGCGAGCAAGCAACCTAAGCACGCAAGATGAGAAGACTATTTCGAATATCGAAAAGTATGGCTGCGAAGTTATTCAAGTGGAAAAAAGCGGAGCAGGTCCGGGATGGTCGTACACGATTGGCGTTTACGATACATGCAGAAGACCCGAGATTATCGTAGTAGGACTTCTCAATAAGACAGCACACGTTCTTCTCAACGAGGCCGCAAAGGCACTCAGAAACGGTATCGATCTCACTCAGGGACGTCATCGCGAGATGATTGGCGAGGTCGAGTGCGAGTTCCGTCCTGTTGATCCTAAGTGGGTAAAGCACCTGATGGGTTGGGCAACATGGTATTACGATGGCGAATATTTCCCTGTTCTACAAGCTGTCTATCCGGACCGTAAAAATGTCTTTCCGGGAGAGCCGAGTTTTGAGACATATTTTCTACAGCCACTTATGCAGGTTGACGCACCGATGACCAAAACCGAGGAAGACTTCTGGTCTTCGGCGGATCCGAAAAGCAGCTTCTTCGATTGGAAGTTTCCCGATCCGCCGCATACGCAAGTCTTCTTGTCAAATACGGTTCACGCCGGGACAGAAGCGGTTATCTATGTTTCGCATGATCTCTCGGATGGGGCATGGCAATTCCTCGCCGATAGCATGTCTGACGGTGGCGGCCCGGTGCTCTCCTGCTTGCATCATCAAATTGACAAGGATGCGAGCCTAAAAGAACTGGCAGACCTGCCCTTAGGTTGGTGTGCTGAACGCGAAAGGCCAGGATATCCGTGGGTGCGGAGGGAGCTCGAGCCAGAAGAAGAGTCCTAGCGGAATCAAGCCCCGGCGATCATCATCCCTTCAACGCGAATAGTAGGCGCCGCACTCGATCCGCGAAACACCAGATCATTCCCAATCGCGACAATGTTCTTGTACATGTCCTTCAGATTGCCCGCGATGGTGATCTCTTCCACCGGATAAGCCAGCTCGCCATTCTCGATCCACATGCCGCTGGCGCCCTGCGAATAATCTCCCGTCACAAGGTTCACGCCGAAGCCCATCGTCTCTGTGACATAAAGCCCACTCTTCACATCGCCAATCAACTCCTGCGGAGTAAGCGTACCCGGCTCAAGATAAAAGTTTCCCGCGCCAATCCCCGGATTCCCCGCCAGCCCACGCGATGCATTGCCGGTCGACTTCATCCCCAGCTTCTTCGCGGTATAGGTGTTCAGCACATAGTTCTTCAGAATGCCATTCGCCACCAGCACCGTTCGCCGCGTAGGCAAACCTTCGCCATCAAACGGAGACGTGCCAAAGCCGCCGATACCATCAAAGATCATCGTGCCGTCATCGACGACAGTAATGTTCTCTCCCGCCACCTGCTGCCCAAGCTGATCGCAAAAGAAGCTGGCGTTGCGATAGATCGAATCGCCATTCGCCGCTTCAAAGATATTGCCAATGATCAACCGCGCAATCTCCGGCGAAAACACTACAGGAGCCTTCTGCGTCTTCACCTGCCGCGCTCCAAGCCGCGCCAGCGTCCGCCGCGCCGCCTCGTGGCCAATCTCCTCCGGCGACTCGAGCTTACGCGTCGTCCGCGCAGCCGAGTACCAGTAGTTGCGCTGCATCCCGCCCTTCTCATCCACCGCAATCGGCATCGCAGAAAAGCCGCAGTACGAGCGGCGATACTCGCCCACAAACCCACGCGAGTTAACCATGATCTTGTGCGAGGTCGCCGTATCGAAGTCACCGCCGCCCGAGTTCTGGATGCGGGTGTCATAGCCCATCGCCGCAGCTTCCACGCGCCGCGCCGTCTCGATTCGTTCCGCCGGAGGCATCTCGTTGACGTCCTCAAAGTAGAGATGCTGATCCTCTTCGATCTTGCCGAACTCATGCGCCTCGGGCAGACCGGCAAACGGATCCTCGCTGGTAATCTTCGCCAGCGCAATCGCACCATCCACCAGTCGCGCAATCGACTCCGCCGAAAAATCTGACGAAGACGTGCTCGCCGTCCGCTGCCCGACAAACACGCGCAACCCAATAGCCCGCGAGCCGGACTCCTTCAGTGTCTCCACCTGCCCCAGCCGCACCAGCGCCGAAAACTCATCGCCCTCATAGACGACGGCTTCGGCATCAGTCGCGCCAGCCTTGAGAGCCTTGGCGAGAACATCAGAGGCTAATTGTTTCAATTCGGAACCGGAGACGTGTGACTCAAGCTGTGGCAAGATTCAATACCTCATTGAACAGGAGATTGTGACGGTCGCGGCTCGCGGCCATCCGTAGCTTTCAGAAAATACATTCCCACAGCGCAGTACTCCGAGTCGCTCTTCAGCTTATGCTCGACGTGCGGTGGCGGTGCATTCTCCGTATTGCGATGAAACACCTTCAGCGGACCACCGCAGCTCTTGCAGCGAAACTCCGTATCGTTATCGTTCAAAGCATCGGCAATCAGCTTGACCTTCCAGAACGGCTCGTAACCGCCCGTGGCTTTTACGCGCCTGCGCTTTACTTCACACTCATAAAACTTTTCACGTTCGACTGCCATGGTTCACCTCGATCTGTTGCCTGGTGCGGTGCGCATGGGTTCGATTCCATGAGATATAAAAAATAAGCAAAATTACTGAATAACTACTGCCCGGTACCGCCGACCGTCATGCGATCAAGCTTCACGGTAGGCATGCCAACGCCAACAGGAACGCTTTGGCCATTCTTGCCGCAGGTTCCGATGCCTTCATCGAGCGCAAGATCATTCCCCACCATCGACACGTACTTCAGTGCCTCGGGACCATTGCCGATCAGCGTCGCGCCCTTCACCGGCTGCGTCACCTTGCCGTCTTCGATCAGGTAAGCCTCGCTGGCCGAGAAGACAAACTTGCCGTTAGTAATATCCACCTGCCCGCCACCAAAGTTCACGGCATACAGCCCACGCTTCACGCTCTTGATAATGTCCTCAGGCATATCGTCACCGTTGAGCATGTAGGTGTTCGTCATGCGCGGCATGGTAATCGCCTGATAGCTCTCGCGCCGTCCGCTGCCGGTGCTCGCCGTGCCCATCAGCCGAGCACTGAGCTTGTCAGTCAGATAGCCCTTCAGAATGCCATTCTCGATCAGCACGTTCTCCTGCGTCGGCGTGCCTTCATCATCGACATTCAAAGATCCGCGACGGTTGGGCATCGTCCCGTTATCGACCACCGTGACCTTGCTCGAAGCAACCTGCTGACCAATAAGCCCGGCAAACGCCGAGGTCTTCTTGCGATTGAAGTCTGCTTCAAGTCCATGCCCAACAGCCTCGTGCAGCAGAACGCCGGGCCAGCCGGGGCCAAGCACTACTTCCATCTCGCCAGCCGGAGCATCGACCGCTCCCAGTTGCAACATCGCCGTCCGAGCAGCTTCACGAGCAAAGTGTTCCGGGCTCTTCTTGCCCTCAAAGAAATCGAGCGCAACGCGCCCGCCGCCGCCGCTGGTGCCACGAGCAGTATTCGGGCCGTCCTTCGCAATGACAAAGACATTCAAGCGAGCCAGAGGCTGCGTATCGCTGGCAAACGTGCCGTCGGAGGCAGCGACGAGGATGCGGCGCAACTCATCATTGAAACCGGCACGAACCTGCACGATGCGCGAGTCATACGCACGAGCAGCCTTATCAGCCCGCTCAATCAGCTTGAGCTTCTCCGAGATTTCGGCGTCGGAGGTAGCTCCGGCGACGGGATAAAGCGTCGGAGTCTGCGTATGGGTAAAGCCATGCGCCAGTTCCTTTGCCGGGCCGCTGGCGATCAAAGCAGCGGTGCGGGCGGCTTTGAGGAGGCGGTCGCTTGAGAGGTCGTCGGTGTAGGCGAAGCCGGTGCGCTCGCCGCTTAAAACGCGGATGCCGCAGCCTACGCTGATGCCCTGGCTGGCGGACTTGACCAACGACTCGTCGATGCCGAGCGAGGTCGACGTAACTGACTCAAAATAAAGGTCTGCGTACTCTCCTCCGGCGGAAAGCGCCTCGCCCAGACAGCGTTCCATCAGACGTTCGGAGATACCCAGCTTTTCAACGAAATAGCGCTTGTGATCTACGGAGGAGATAGTCATCTTGTTCCGATTGTAGGCTTCGCCGGAAGGGGTCGCAAACGGCGGCGAAACCCTATGTAACCACTAAAGCCCTACTATAACGGTTACATCGAAGATTGTGTAACCGGTAAAACAGCCTTTAAGTGGTTTCATCGCCCTCGAGAGGGATCTGACGAGTCTGCCGCATTCAGGTCCAGGGGGAGAGTTTCGATGCCGGGAACGTGACAGTTGCCATCCTTGGCATAAGTCTGGGCGCAGACCGTAGTGATGGATTTGCGCCGCGGAGACTGGGCATACTGCCAAACCATCGCATCCGGAGTTCCGCTGGCAGCAAGCGAGGGGGCCTGCACGACGCAGCCGTTCGACGGCGGACATGCGTCCTGCGCAACCCAGAGAGCGATCGGGTGCAGGTGCTGTGCGGCAACGTGGCTACGAATGTCCTCGGCTGTTGTAATCGTGTGTCCGTGCCCCTCGTTGACAGGCTGGCCGCTAGCGTAGACGCCGGGACGATAGCCAGAGCGAGCCACGGCCTCGGTCCACACGAAGAGATAGCCCGCCTGTTCCGGCAGGAGACGGCCGCCTTCTTCCTGATCGAGAAAGATGATTGTGTTGGGCGAAAAGTGTTCGCGATGCGCTGCGGCGATGGCGGCAGCGGCATCACTTTTTCCGAGAGCAGCGGGCGCGGTGCCGGACTTCTGCGCCTTTGTAAGCTCGTCGTCGAGCCTGCCGTTGAAGAGCACAAGAAATCCGAAGCCATTGTGCAGCAGCGCATCGCGCTTGCCCTGCCAAGTATTCTGCCGGTCACCGGGTGGATTGTTGAGCCAGTATCCAGCGAAGGAAAATTGCTGCCGCAGAGCGGGGAGAGAGGAGTCGCCTGGATAGTCGTTGAGATCGAAGCCGAGATAAGAGTGCTTAGCATGCAGCGGCTGATGATGAGGGCCCGAGGGCTGCTGTGCACCGGCAACGGCAGCGAGGGTGGAGAGGACGAGACTCGTGATCAGAAGACGCATGTAAAAGTAAGACGTTGAAAATGCCTTAACTGAAGATACGAAGGCATATGCTACCTTGCAATTCAATGAATTTTAAGGAGCGAGCCATGTCTGAACATGATCCGCGATATCCGATTGGGAGATTCAACAAGCCTGCGATCATCACTGCCGATGATCGGCTTCGCGCGATTGCGACGCTGGCAGAGCTGCCTGAGATGTTGCGCAACGCCGTTGATGGCCTGGATACCGCGCAACTGAGCACACCGTATCGCGAGGGCGGATGGACGGTGCGGCAGGTGGTGCATCATGTTGCCGACAGCCACATGAATGCGTTTATCCGCATGCGGATGGCGCTGACCGAGGATTGGCCGACGATCAAACCCTATGACGAAAAGGCGTGGGCGAGGCTGCGCGATGCGGCGGCTCCGGTGGAGTGGTCGCTGGAGCTGGTGGAGAGCCTGCATGCGCGCTGGGTGATGCTGTTGCAGTCGTTGAGCGAGGAGCAGTGGGCGCGCGGCTTCAATCATCCCGAGAATGGGCCGGTCACGCTGGATGTGGTGGTGCTGACGTATGCGTGGCACTCGATGCATCACGTCGCGCATATTACCCATCTGCGCGCAAAGGAAGAGTGGTAGATGGCGGCATGAGATCGTCGCGCACGACTGCGGCAGAGCCAGAGCAAACCGTAGAGCAGATCGCCACAGCGCTGGAGGGCTTTCTTGCCGAACATCCCCAGGCAGTCGTGCGCGAAGACGGAAAAGTGCTCTTCGATATGCGCGCGGCAAAGTATTCGCTGACGACAGAGCATGGGCGATGCACCCTGCATCTTTGGAGCGAGGACCGCAACCTGGTTCGGCGAGTGGGTGGAACGGTGCTGCGAAATGGCGTGCTGCGCCTGAGCACGCATCGCTTTGGGCAGACGAAGCCGCAGACGCTGGAGCTCGCAGCGGACAAGGACCGGAGAACGCCTTCGACACGCGAGGCTACGCGGGTGAAGTATCTGCGTGTGCTGGAGCGTGTGCTCGAACAAAGCTTCGAGGGTTGGAAGCCGGAGGGCTTTCGCACAGCGATGGATCTCGAAAAGAGCTTTGGACCAGCGTATGCGCGGGGATCGCTGGTGCAGGGACAGAAGGCGTGGGCCGTGATTGCGGTCAATCAAGAAGAGACGCAGGCAACTGTTGACGGGATTCTTACGCTGGGAATTTTGTGGCTGCATCATTGCCGGGAATCGGGGAGCGGGCGTCGGCTCTATCAGGGATTGCGGCTGATTGTTCCGCGCGGAATGACAATGCTGACGCTGTCGCGACTGGCGTGGCTCAACCCTGAGGCTGCTCAGTGGGAGTTGTGGGAGCTGGAGCAGGAGACAGAGTCGTTAGAGCTTCGCGATGCGACCGATCAAGGCAACCTGACGACGCGACTGGTGCATGCTCCCGATATCGCCGCTGCACGAGAGCGGTTTGCGAGTGCGGCAGAACGCGTGATGATGCTGGTGCCGGAGGTGATGCGCGAGACGGTGGAGCAGAAGATTCGCAGCGGAACCGAGATGGCATTTCTACTGCATGGCTTGGAGTTTGCACGGGTTCGCGCAGGGTATGCGGGCAGTTCCTTCAATAGAGCGCAGGAGATCTCCTTTGGTGCGGGCGCGAATGAAACTCCGCTGACCGACGAGAATGAGGCGGAGTTGCAGAGGCTGGTAGAACGCTTGTTCGCGCGACGCGACGCAGGCGGCGACATTCGCGATCCGCTGTACAGGATGCAGCCGGAGCGTTGGCTGGAGAGTATTTTGCGGCGCGATGTCGAGCCGCTCGATGCACACCTGAACGCCGCACATGTTTATACGCAGGTCCCGGCGTTCGCTGCGGCCGATCGCGGCATGCTCGATCTGTTGGGCGTGACAGACGATGGCAGACTGGCCGTGATTGAGCTGAAGGCCGATGAGGACCTGCACCTTGCCTTGCAGGGACTGGACTACTGGGTGCGGGTGCGCTGGCATCATCTGCAGAACCCTGATCAGATCACCGGGCTGGGAGAATTTCAGCGCCATGGATACTTTGGCGGAGTGCAGCTATCGCCGCTCGCACCGAAGCTTTACCTGGTGGCACCGGCGCTGCGAGTGCATCCGGCGACGGAGACGGTGCTGCACTATCTGTCGCCACGCGTGGAGTGGATGCTGGTGGGGCTGGATGAGCGCTGGCGTACGAAAGTAAAGGCAGTTTGGCGCAAGCGGAGCAGAGTCTCTGCCGACGCTACGCGATAGACCACCCGAACGGAAGAAGGGCGCGGCCAACACTGTAAAATAGAGTTGTATCTGGACAGATAGGAAACGACTCCGCAATGCCGCTCTACGAATACGAATGCACTGCCTGCCATCGCCGCACCGAGAAGATACAGAAGTTCTCCGACCCCGAGATCACGGTATGCCCGTACTGCAACGGACATCTTGAGCGAGTTCTCTCCGCGCCTGCCGTCAGCTTCAAGGGTGGCGGATGGTATGCCGATGGCTATGGCAATGCCAAGCCAAAGGCCGCCGAGAGCAAGAGCAGCTCTTCGACGAGCAGCTCGGAGACGAAGACGGCCGCACCTGCGGCGACGGCTGCGCCCGCGGCTTCTGCACCGGCATCGACAGCGAGCTCCGACAAGAAATAGCGCGGGACGCTACGCCTGCGGCAATATGTGGATGAGCTCCTGCTCTCCGTTCAGCAGGTAGTAGGCAATGAACTTCATGGGCTGGGTCGTGGAAGCGTTGTCGAAGCGTGAGACGACAGCGTTCGCCGGTTCATAGAATGCCGAACCGGCTGGCAGTCTTTGGATATCGGTGTCACCTTCTTTTTGAAATAAGGCTTCGCCTTCGGCGATGTATCCCACGACGGGACATGGATGGAGATGACGGCCGGTCTGTTGTCCCGGTTGAAAGACTATCTCGCGAACTTCGACGCGCGTGACGGTGGCGGTTCCGAGCACCGCGCTCAGCAGCGGCTTTCTTAGGATTGAATCTGGCATGCCGTTTGGATTGCGGTGCTCGGGTTGCGGATTCAACTCTTGCGTGTTTTAACTCTTCTTCTTCGGGACCTTTGCACCGGCTCTGCGTGCCTCCGATAGGCCGATGGCGATGGCCTGCTTGCGGCTAGTGACCTTCTTGCCGCTGCGGCCGCTCTTGAGCTTGCCCTGCTTCATCGCTTTCATCTCGCGCTCGACGCTCTTGCCTGCGGCCTTTCCGTACTTGCGGGCTGAAGTGCTCTTCTTTGCAGAGGTCTTCTTGCTTGCGCTTTTTTTCGTTGCAGCTTTTTTCGTTGCGCTCTTTTTGCCGGCTGTCTTCTTGTGGGTTGTTTTCTTCGATGACTTCTTTGCTGCCTTTTTGGTTGCCATAAGAATCCTCCCTGACTTTAGGACTCTGAAATTGCTTTCCTACGTTGCATCGTGCAGTGTGAGTTTGCACGCAGCACTATCGTGATCGCCTGCGTCTCACGATCACGACTCCGAGCAGTAAGACAGCCGCAGATATACCGGCCAGTCTTCCGAGCATCTTTCTCGTCCACGATTGCGTGCGCTCGAGCGTGCCGTCGTGCCATGCGGTCTGCACGGCTATGAGATCGGCAGTGAGACCGGGGATCGTGATTGCATTCAGATTGGTCGTCGGCAGAGAGCCGAAGATTCGCTCGGGCTCTGGTGGTTTTCCGTTGCGGTCCTTTGGGATGGCTTCGAGGAGTGCATTGATCTCGGCGTCGCGAGGATCGTCGAAGAGTGCGCCATCCGCGGTGTTGGGAAACAGCGTCGCGTTGCCGGTCATCTTCTTTTCGATGGCGGCGACGCTGTCCTGGCAGACGCCGAGCGCGTAGTAGCCACCAAAGGAGAGCGTTGGCCGCGCCTGGTGCTGATGCATGTAGGCGACCGACATCCTGCCTGTGAGGCGAGTAATTTCGACAGCGTCGGCGTCGCGATACTCGTGCGCGTGACGGCCGAGAACCCACGGTTGATCGAGCGTGTCCATGGTGCGGAACTCGGCCTTGCCGTCGACGCCGAAGTACCAGCTTACGTCGGCGTTGATCTTCGGCCCGCGAATCTGCCACTCATATTCGGCATGGCTGACCGGGATGAGCAGCGTTCGTTTCGTGCCGGGGATTTTAATCTGCGAGCTCACCCAGAAAGGCATCATGACGTCCTGGCCCTTGTAGTGGAAGTGGCCGAAGTTCGCGAAGTAGCGAGCGTCCCACACGATGACGGTGTGGCCGGAGTCAATTAGCGCCTGCGCAAGCGCCTCGGGCGTTGTGGCTTTCTTTCCATCCAGCTCTGCGGTGGCCTGGGGTGTATCGTCGAGCGCGTTGAGGCTCAGGCGGTTGAGCGCGTCGGCCATGCGCTGACTTTCTGCATGAAGCGGAGAGAGCTTTGTGTTGGCATCGTCGCCGCGAAGCACGCCCGCACCGAGGCTGCTGACCAGACCTTCGCGATGGAAGCCAGGCAACGACGAAGGCTTGTCGAGATCGATCGTCTCCGCGTGTTCGAGCGTGTAAGTGCCGAGGTCGATGAACTGCTTTGCCTGCGCGGTGGACATGCTGCTCTTCGGGCTGCCGGGATGCCGCGCGGCGAGGTCTGCAAGGGCCTCGTTCTTTCCGGCGATGTGTCCGGCGACGCGCACGGTGGGGTTGATCTCTTGCATGGTCCAGCCGGGAAAGCGATCAAGCCCCTGCCAGTCCTTGCCCAGAATCAACTCGCGCAAGCGATGCATCAGGGCCGGAGTCATTAGTGCGGGACCCTGCTTTCCGCTCTTATCCAGTTCCGCGAGGATGGCTTCGGTAAATCCGGGGTTAGCTGAGAGCTCACGCATCATCTCGGCGAGCATCACGGTATTGGCAGGCATCGGCTCCTCCGGCACAACGTAGGGCGCATCGCTTCTGCAGCCGATCAAAGCGGCCAGCACGATGATGCTGAAGATACGGCCAGGCTTTTGAAGGACAGGCATGGGCATCCGCCTATTAAACCTCAGAAAAATCCCATCCACTAATTCTCCGAGGGTTTTTCGATGTGATCGATCACTAGAATCTTTTCCGGCGCCTTCGTGGGCTTCAGTTTGAGGCCTAACTGGTCCTGAATTGCGGTATCGAGCGTCGGGACGGGGTCCATATCATCGGCCTTCCTATCGTCTAACTGTGCGCCGTGATATCGCAGGATGAAGTCGTATTTACCAGTAAGCCCGGTCTTATCGACGATGGGATGGCCAAACTGTCCGGCCAGCATATCGGTGATATCGCTCATCGAAGCTCCGTGAGCAATAAAATCGAAGCCGACCCGGCTATCGCCTCGCTGGTAGAGGCGGGGTATGGGTTTGTCGCCCCATGCTTTCCTCTCCTCGGCACTTGGCGGTTCGCCCTTTGATACCTGCATCTTCGACCCTTTCTTCGACACCAGCAGATCGTAGGCCGGAGCTTCTCGCGTCTCCCAGTGGACCTTCAGCTTGAAGCGGTCAGCAAGCAACGCTTGAAGCATATGCTGGTGTTCAAGCTTTTCCTGATCTTTATTCAACCCTGCCAGACGTTCATCGGCAACGTCGTCTGACTTTGCCTGAATATTGAACGTTGTTCTGGAGTCCGGCACGCCGGATATTTGATCCCACCGGATGCCGTATGCCATGGCAAGGAGATTCATGTAGTTGAAGTTTGTCGCACGGAAAGAGCCGGTATGGGGTGCAAAGAACGCACTGACCATATAAGAATCTGCCACCGGGCTCTGCCGGATGGAAGCCACATCAAACGTCAGCGTCGGGACATATGCCTTGCTTGCAGTTGTTGCAGCAGGAGCCGCATCTGGGGTCGCGCCTGCCTGCGCGAATGTGAGCGGCGAAGCAACCGCCATCCAACCAGCCGCGAACAGCAACAGCTTGCGAACCGAACTCCATCTGCATCGCAACAGGTTTGCCATAGCTGCTTTTTCTCACACCTGTTTAGCCAATTGATGGGCGGGTGTCAAGCAGGGGCAGGAGAACAAAGACAAAATACAGGGGTCTCTCCACTCCGCGGCGCACGATGAAACTGTGCGCCGCTCCGGTCGAGATGACGTGCGGTTGAGGCGCACCTTATGGTCTAGATGAGAGAGATTCTCACGGCGCAGTGGGCGCCTTGAAGCGATGATTTAGCTGTCGAGTTTTTTTACTACCAGTTCGTTTAGTAGTGCCGGGTTGGCCTGCCCCTTGGAGAGGCGCATGACCTGGCCTACGAAGAAGGCGGAGACCGTCTTCTTACCGCCGCGATACTGCTCGACCTGTTTTGGATTTGCGGCAATGACTTCGTCAATCATCTTTTCGATGGCAGACGCGTCTGAAATTTGCTGCGGCTTCTCGCGTTCGTAGACTGTGGGGAAGTCTTCGTTCTTTTCGAAGCAGGTGTCGAGAAGCTGCTTGAGCATCTTGCTCGAAAGCTCGCCTGACTCGGCAAGGTCGGCGGCCATGACGATTCCGGCCATCGATACGGGAGACTGATCGAGTTCGAGGTTTGCGAGGCGCAGGCGCATCGTCAGTTCGCTGGTCAGCAGGGAGGCTACACGTTTTGGGTTCTTTGCCTTCTTTGCTGCGGACTCGAAGCTGTCGGCGAAGGAGCGGGTGGCTGTCAGCGTTGCGGCGTCCTGCGCGGAGATCTCGTACTCGGCGATCATGCGGGCGCGACGGGCCTCTGGCAGCTCGGGAAGATTTTTGAGGATTTCGGCCTGCCACTCCGCGCCTACGACCAGCGGCGGGAGGTCGGGCTCAGGAAAGTAACGGTAGTCGTGTGCCTGCTCCTTGGAGCGCATGGAGAAGGTCCGGCCTTCGGCGTTGTTCCAGAGGCGCGACTCCTGCACGACGCGGCCGCCGTCTTCGAGGACGCCGATCTGGCGCTCGATCTCGTACTCCACCGCCGCGCGGATGTAGCGGAAGCTGTTGACGTTTTTAACCTCGGCCTTGGTGCCGAATTCTTTCGCGCCTTTAAGCATGACGCTTACGTTGGCATCGCAGCGGAGAGAGCCTTCTTCCATGTTGCAGTCGCTGACGCCGGTGTAGAGAAGGATCTCTTTCAGCTTGGTGAGGTACTCGAAGACCTCGTCGGCGGTGCGCAGGTCGGGCTCGCTGACGATCTCTACTAGTGGCGTGCCGCAGCGATTGAGGTCGATGTAGGTCTTCGACACGGAATCGGCGAAGCCGTCGTGAACGCTCTTACCGGCGTCCTCTTCCATGTGCAGACGGGTGACGCCGATGCGCTTGGATGCGCCGGTTGCGTCGGGAACGTCGATCCAGCCATGCTCGGCGATGGGCTTGTCGAACTGAGAGATCTGATAGCCCTTGGGCGAGTCGGGATAGAAGTAGTTTTTGCGGGAGAAGATGCTGGTCTCGCGAATCTCGCAGTTGATGGCCTTTGCCGCAAGCACGGCAAACTCTACCGCCTTGCGATTAAGCACGGGCAGAGCGCCGGGAAGGCCGAGACAGGTAGGGCAGACGTGCGTGTTTGGATCGCCACCGTATTGATTAACGCAGCCGCAGAAGGCCTTGGACGCGGTCAAAAGCTGGACATGAACCTCCAACCCAATGACGGGCTGATACTTGGCGAGAACCTCGGGCGAGAGCGCTGTAGCGGTAGACATAGTTTAATAAGTTGATTCTAACAAGCGCTTCTCTGAGGTATCGGTGTCAGCAAGATTGTTTGATACCCGTCAAACGATTAGAGCATCACATGTTCATGCGTCTGTGATGACGTTAAACGAGAGAGGTTGACTTATGTCCAAACAAACTGCAAAGGTCGTTCGTTTCCACCAGACCGGTGGCCCTGAAGTTCTGCAAATCGAGGAGCTTCCGTTGCCGGAGCCCGGTGCGGGCGAGGTTCGCCTGCGAATCAAGGCTATTGGGCTTAACCGGGCGGAGGTCATGTTCCGCGAAGGGAAATATTTGGTCGATCCCACACCTCCATCCGTTTTGGGATATGAGGCTTCGGGCACAGTCGAGGCTATTGGGGAAGGTGTCGATCGCTCGTGGCTGGGCAAGACTGTGAGCACGATTCCTGCCTTCATCATTGGTAAATACGGTGTCTATGGAGAGGCTGCTGTTGTACCCATATACGCGGTTGCTGAATATCCCGCCAAACTTTCGCCGGAAGAAGGAACATCGATCTGGATGCAGTACATGACGGCGTACGGCGCGCTGATTCGCATCGCCAACCTTACCCGCGGCGACTATGTTTTGATCACCGCTGCGAGCAGCAGCGTGGGAATTGCTGCCATTGAGATGGTGAAGGCCGAGGGAGGCATCAGCATTGCGACGACACGCACGTCAGCCAAAAAGGCGGAGCTACAGGCGCTTGGGGCCGACCACGTGATTGTCACCGACGAAGAGGACCTGGTGAAGCGAGTGCAAGAGATTACGGGCGGTAAGGGTGCGCGGATTGTCTTCGATCCGATTGGCGGCAAAGGCCTGGAGGCGCTTGCAGCGGCCACGACACATAGCGGAATCATCATTGAATACGGCGCGCTCGCTACCGATCCCACACCGTACCCGCTGTTCACGGCCCTTGCCAAACAACTCACCATTCGGGGATACACGCTGTTTGAAGTTGTCGAGAATCCGGAGTGGATGGCTAAGGCCCGGCAATATGTCTTCGACCACCTTGCGAATGGCGACTTTAAACCGTGCATCGACAAAGTGTTTCCGCTCTCGCAGATTGTCGAAGCCCATCGCTATATGGAGTCGAACCAGCAGATCGGCAAGATTGTCGTCACGACATAACTCAGTTCTGCTGTATCTATCGTCTGAGGCCCTTGCAACTGCGGTCGCAGGGGCCTCGGGGTGGTTTCATTGCTGACGGGATGACTTGATCAATAGAGACTGCACGTTGGTCTTGTCTATCAGAGCGACGCCTGTGTCGATGAAGGCCGGGAATGGCGAATTGGGATCGAGGCCATAGTCGCCCGCCAGCGGCTTGACCGGGTAGTGATGGACATCATCGAGTCCTTTCAGCCCTAAGAACGCCATGGTGTAGGGTTTTTGCGAGATGGTCGAGTCGATCACACCGCTCTGCACCAGATTGAGTGTCGCTTGATCCACGTCCATCGCGACCAGCAAGCGGTCTTTGGAGTTGGCGCGCTTGTAGGCCTCGCCTACGTCCTTGCCTGCAGAGGCCTCGAGACAAATCATAGCGTCAATCTTGTCTTTTCCGGTTTTGCCGAGATACTCCTGCGCCTTGTCCATAGCTAGCCCGGAGTCACCCTTCATGTCGAAGACATCGACAATCTTGATTCCCGGATAGCTTGCGAAGACGTCTTTGTAGCCCTTCAGTCGCTCTTCGAGGTTCGGCTGGTTGGCGATGGTAAAGAAGACGACATTGCCTTTGCCGTTGAGTTGCGCCGCCACGCGCGCGCCGCCTAGTCTGCCTGCCTGCAGATTATTTGTCCCGATAAAGTAGAGCCGATGGCTGGCCGGTGCGTCGGAGTCGATGGTAATGACTGGAATGCCCGCGGCGACAGCTGCATCGATCTCGGGCTGCATCAATTCGGCGTTGGCGACGGAGACGAGGATTCCCGCAGGCTTACGAGCGGCGACGGTGTGGAACTCTTTTACCTCATCCTGTGGATCGAACGAGGTTGGTCCCCAGACCTCGGCGGTGACTCCATATTGAGTCGCAGCTGCCTGAAATCCATCAGCAGCCGTCTTCCAGTAAGGCAGGTTGATGTTGGTCGCGACCAGGTAATAGTGCTCACTTTTGCTGTGCCGGGTGCAGCCCGTAACCCAGGGAAGCATCACCGCTAAAAGCACCCAAATTGCCGGCTTTCGTAGAGTGTTCATGCTCATCCTCCGGAGATTCAGCTGTCCGAAGCACCGCAGCCCTTCCAGGATCGGGCAGCCTTGCAGGTTATCTTGCCTGCGGGTGCAAGATATTACTCCACTCCTCCAACGCCTGAAAACAGCTGCTTCCACTAGAATCAACACAGCATGGTTCTTCCCTTCGTCCGCGAGCTGCTTGCGGACCTTGAGCACTCTGAGGCATTTGAGCGTGTACGCCGCCATCTGAGCGGGGGCACGGGGCGCAGACGTGTGTCCGGGTTGACCTCGACGGCGCGTGCGCTTTACCTGCCGCTGTTCGTTCGGGCAGCCAATGCTCCATGTGTCATTGTGGTTTCCGACAACAAGGCGGCGGAGGCTCTGCATGCCGCAGTGCTCTCGGCCTGCGAGTTGACGGGAGCGATGGACCCGGCACAGGTTTTGCGGCTACCTGCTCACGACGTTCTGCCGTTTGAAAATCTTTCTCCGCACCCTGAGATTCAGGAGACACGCGCGGCGACACTGTGGAAGATCGCCACAGGAACGATTCGGTTGGTGATTGCACCGGTTGAAGCCGCCTGCATGAAGTTATTTGCGCGTGACTTCTATAAGGCACTGGCACTGCACCTGAAGGTTGGCGAAGAGTATATGCCGGACATGCTGATCGAGCATCTACTTTCGGTCGGCTATACCCGCGTCGATGTGGTGGAGATGCCAGGACAGGTT
Organism: Edaphobacter dinghuensis; assembly: GCF_014640335.1. NCBI lineage: Bacteria > Pseudomonadati > Acidobacteriota > Terriglobia > Terriglobales > Acidobacteriaceae > Edaphobacter > Edaphobacter dinghuensis. Next base: position 99,422 of record NZ_BMGT01000005.1, read on the forward strand.
ACGTTGCGCGGCGGCATCATTGACGCCTTCTCGCCTGAGATGGAACGCCCGGTGCGCATCGACTTCTTTGGCGATGAGATCGAGTCGATCCGCACCTTCGACGCGGAGACACAGCGCAGCAGCAGTTCGCTCGATGAGGCGCTTCTGCTTCCGCTTACGGAAATTCCTGTCACCGAAAAGATTCTTACCGCGATCAATGCGCGGCTTACTCGCAGCGGCATAGCCGGTGCGACGATTGAAGGGGGCGAAGAGCCGGTCGAGTTGCAGACGCATATTGCCACACGCACCGGTGAGGCTACCGTTTTTCCCGGCTGGGAGTTTTTTGCGCCAGTTGCGGGTGCCACTCATACGGTTTTGGATTTGTTGGCGGCAAGCGGCCCTGCGCCACGTGTCTTTATCGAAGAGCCTGCAATGGTCAAGAATCAAGGCGAGCGCTGGTGGAACAAAGTCGAGCAGCGGCATGACCGCTCGGGCATCGGCAATCTGGTTCGGCCCGAAGATATCTATCTTTCCCCGTGGGATCTTGATGACAGGTTGCGCCGGTTCTGTGGCTGCGAATTAGATCAGCTTGGCGCGGTGGATGTGTTGGATGCCGATCGTAGCGATTTGTCGGAGGTGGACTTCACCACTCGCCCCACGCAGCGATTTCATGGCAGCATTCCAGCGCTGATCGATCAACTGAATGTGTTGATGAAGCAGGATGCGCGCATCCTGCTGACTGCTCCTAACCAGGGAGAGGTGGAGCGGCTCGCGGGACTGTTGCAGGAGTATCAAATTCCCTATCGGCTTGGCTCGCGCAACGAGCAACATGGCAGCTCGACGGTTTATTCGGAGTCGAGCTATCTGGCAGGAGATCTGCGCACACCGGTGATCGTGAAGACGACCATTGCGGCAGGTGTGCAGATACTTGATCTCGACAGGACTACTGCGCGGCAGGTTGTCATCTTTGGCGCGCAGGATTTATCGGACGACGCTGACGTGACGGTACGGACGGCACGGCGCGGCAAGTCGAAGGCTGCGGCGTTTATCTCCGACTTCCGCGATCTTGCTGTTGGCGATTATGTTGTGCACGTCGAGCATGGCATCGCGCAGTATTGCGGGCTGCGCGTGATTGAAGAGAACGATGCGCCGCCACTGGAGCTGATGATTCTGGAGTTTGCCGACGAGGCGAAGCTGTATGTTCCGCTGACGCGACTCGACCTGATTCAGAAGTACCGCAGTACCGATACAGGGCCTGCACCGCAACTCAACAAGCTGGGCACGCAGGGATGGCAGAAGACCAAGGCTCGGGTCAAAAAGGCAATGGCCGACATGGCTGCCGAGCTGCTGAAGTTGTATGCGCAACGCGAGTCGATTCAGGGCACACCTTTTTCGCCAGACACGAACATGCAGCGCGAGTTCGAGGACGCCTTCGACTTCAACGAGACTGATGACCAGTTGAACGCCATTACCGATATTAAGAGCGATATGGAGTCGGTGCAGCCGATGGACCGGCTACTGTGCGGCGATGTGGGCTATGGCAAGACAGAAGTTGCCATGCGCGCAGCGTTCAAGGCAGTGCAGGACTCGAAGCAGGTTGCGGTGCTGACGCCGACGACCGTGCTGAGCTTTCAGCACTACGAGACCTTCAAGCGCCGCTTCGCCAACTTCCCTGTCACCATCGAGATGATCTCTCGCTTCCGCACTGCGAAGGAGCAGAAAATCATTCTTGAAAAAGTCGAGCAGGGCAAGATCGATATCCTTATCGGCACACATCGCATCCTGTCGAAAGATCTGAAGTTTCAGGACCTGGGGCTGCTGATCGTCGATGAAGAGCAGCGCTTCGGCGTGCGGCATAAGGAGCGGCTGAAGCAGATGCGAACTGCAATCGATGTGCTGGCGATGTCGGCCACACCGATTCCACGGACGTTGCATATGTCGTTGATCGGCTTGCGCGATATGTCGGTGATTGAGACGCCGCCCAAAGACCGCATGGCGATTCAGACGATCGTCGCCAAGTTCGATGAGAAGCTAGTTCGTACTGCGATCGAGATGGAGTTGGAACGCGGTGGACAGATTTATTTTGTGCACAATCGCGTTGAGTCTATCTATGAGCTTGCGGCGAAGATTCGCGAGCTGGTGCCGCAGGCGCGAGTTGTGATTGGTCATGGTCAGCTTCCGGAGGCAGAGCTCGAGCGAGTGATGCTCGCCTTCATGAACCATGAGTACGATGTGCTGCTCGCTACCAGCATCATTGAGAATGGGCTGGATATTCCACTGGCCAACACGATCATTATCAATCGTGCAGATCGACATGGGCTGAGCGAGCTTTATCAACTGCGTGGCCGCGTGGGCCGCAGCAATCGTCGCGCATACTCGTATCTTTTGATTCCGCCAGAGAAGGAGTTGAGCGAGATATCGCGGCGCAGGCTGGCGGCGTTGAAAGAGTTCTCCGACCTGGGTGCGGGCTTCAAGATCGCTGCGCTTGATCTGGAGCTGCGCGGCGCGGGTAACATGCTGGGCGGCGAACAGTCGGGCCACATCGAGGCCATCGGCTTTGAGATGTACACGACGATGCTCGAAGAGGCGGTGCGCAAGATGAAGGGCGAGGAGGACAAGCCTGCGCATGCCAACACGGTGCTCAACCTCGGCATCAGCGTGCGCATCGACTCTGATTACATTCCCGAAGAGAACCAGCGCCTGCGCATGTATAAGCGCATCGCCGGTGCGGAGGACTTTGCTACGCTTGCCGATGTTCGTGCGGAGTTGCAGGACCGCTACGGCACGCCGCCGGAGTCAGTGTTCAACCTGCTGGCAGCGGGAGAGATTCGTCTGCAATGTGAGCTGCTTGGCATTGCTCAGGTCGACCGTAAGCGTACTCAGATCGAAGTGGGCAAGACGAAGACTTTTGTTGAGATGCTGCATTTGAAGTTTGCCGAACGGCTGTCCGGTGGAGCGCCTGCCACGGCTCCGGGGGTGGCCCCGGCGCGGGAACGAGGCGTCGATCCGGGAGTGTTGATGAAGCTCGTCAGCCGCAACACGAAGAAGGGAGCGCAGTTTACGCCGCAAGGTATTCTGCGCTGGCCGTTGACCAGCGCTAAGGCCGAAGATGTTATTGCGGAGACGCGGGCGCTGCTGGATGCGCTGGATGCACATTGATACGATCGCGAATTTTAAGTTCATACTTAAGTAAGGGACCAGAAAATATGCGTAAACGCCTCATCGCACTCAGTCTCACAATTGGAACTTTTCTTCTTATGCCTACTGCATCGCCAGCCCAACACATCTCTGCAGACGGTGCTCCCCAGACCTTTCAATACGTCTCCGATCAATATTTCAGCGACGTGTATTTTCACTTCTCTCCGACTGCGGGCACGAGTGCCGGATTGCACCAGTACGATACGCAGCTTGAGGACTACTCTGCTGCCGGAGTACAGAAAGAGATCGCTGCCCTTCACGAGTACGAGAAGAAGGTAGAGGCCATTGATCCCACTGCGCTCGATGCGAGTGTGGCCGGAGACCGCGAGATTCTGCTGAACAATATTCGTTCGCAGCTGCTGACGCTCGAAGTGATTCGCCCATGGGAGAAGAATCCCGACACTTATTCCTCGGGAGTTACCAACTCGATCTTCGTCGTTATGGAGCGGCCTTATGCTCCCGCGGATACGCGGCTGCATGCTGTGGTGGAGCGCGAAAAACTGATTCCGCAGGTGCTTGAGGAGGCGCGCAAGAACCTCAAGAATCCGCCGCGCATCTACACCGAGATCGCGCTTGAACAGATCGACGGGCTAGTCAGCTTTTTTCAGAACGATGTGCCCAGCGCGTTTGCGAGCGTTACCGATCCCGATACGAAGGCCGACTTCGCAAAATCCAATGCAGCGGTCATTGCGGCGCTTCAATCCTATGGCGCGTGGATGAAGAGCGATCTGCTTCCCCGCTCCAACGGTGATTTTCGTCTTGGAGCGGACACGTTCCGCAAGAAGCTTGCCTATGACGAGATGGTCGACATTCCGCTGGACCGCTTGCTACAGATAGCTTTTGCCGACCTGCACAAAAATCAGGCCGAGTTTGCGCGCGTAGCCAAAGAGGTCGATCCGACCAAGACACCGCAGCAGGTACTCGCCGAACTTGCCACCATTCATCCGGCGCCCGATCAGCTTTTGCCGGCGTTTCACAACACCTTCGATTCGCTAATTGCATTTATCAATGCGCATCACATCATTACCATTCCAAGCACAGTGCAGCCGACGCTTGAAGAGACGCCGCCGTTTATGCGCGCCACGACCTTCGCTTCGATGGACCCTCCGGGGCCGTTCGAGACGCACTCGACCAAGGCTTACTTTAACGTGACGCTGCCGGAGAAGAACTGGACAGCCGAACATGTTGCCGAGCACATGGCGAGCTTCAACGTGGGTACGATCATCAGCACCAGTGTGCATGAGGCTTACCCCGGCCATTATGTCCAATTTTTGTGGATGCCTGAGTTTTCGAGCAAGATTCGCAAGGTGCTGGGAGCCAACACCAACATCGAAGGCTGGGCTCACTACACCGAACAGATGATGCTCGATGAGGGCTACGACGCGCCCGGTCCCGATGCTACGCCTGCACAGATTCGAGAGTCGCATCTTGTTCGTCTGGGCCAGTTGCAAGATGCTCTGCTGCGTGATGCCCGTTTCGTCAATAGCATCAAGCTGCACACCGGCGAGGGCGAACCTGGCGGAAAGTGGACGATAGAGCAGGCCGAAGACTTCTTCGTGAAGGAAGGCTACCAGTCGCGCTCCGTGGCTGTGGTCGAGACGAAGCGTGGCACCTCGGACCCGACGTATCTTTACTACACGCTGGGCAAGCTCGAGATCATGAAGCTGCGGGCAGACATGATGAAGAAAGAGGGCGCGGCCTTCAATCTCGAGACCTTCCACAATAACTTCATGCGCCAGGGCTTCGCACCCATCAAGATCATTCGCAAAGCCATGCTGCACGATGACTCACCGGTGCTTTAAGCCAAAGAAGATGGATGCCCATTTACACTGGATAAGTCAATTGCCTGAAGCTGCGAGATAGATTTGCTCGTTTTATACAGGCAATTGGCTTAATCAGTTTTATTTTTTTGCTGTCCTTCAATGGATTGTCCTTTTTGTAACTCCTGCCTGCTAGCATTTTCCACAATCAATCTGCATCCAAGGAATCCATGACCCAAAAGACTCCTCAGAAGATTCGCAAAGCTGTTTTTCCAGCCGCAGGCATGGGCACGCGCTTTTTGCCCGCAACCAAGGCGCTGCCCAAAGAGATGCTCTGTCTCGTCGACAAGCCGCTGATCCAGTACGGCATTGAAGAGGCCGTGGCCGCAGGCTGCACCGAGATCATTATTGTTACCAGCCGCGGTAAAGGCATTATGGAAGACCACTTCGATCGCAGCCCCGAACTTGAGGCCTCACTCGAAGCCAAGAACAAGACTGCGCTGCTCGAAGTGGCACGCAGCGTCTCCAAGCTTGCAAAGATCACCTACACTCGACAGGCGGAACCTCTCGGCCTTGGCCACGCGGTGCTTCAGGCCAAGGAGATCGTCGGCAACGAGCCCTTCGCTGTTCTGCTGCCGGACGATATCGTCGATGCCTCGACGCCGTGCATGAAGCAGATGGTTGAAGCCTTCAACGAGACCCAGTGCAGCATTCTCGGCTCCGAGGTTGTGGAAGGCGCGGCGATCTCTGCCTATGGCTGCCTCGATTGCACGCCCGATCCTAAGAATCCTCGCCTGCTCGCGGTGAAAAACATGGTCGAGAAACCCAAGCCGGAAGAGGCGCCTTCACAGAACGCCATTATCGGCCGCTATATTCTTACGCCACGCATCTTCGAGATGATCGAAGGCATTACTCCCGGTGCGGGCGGCGAGCTTCAACTCACCGATGCCATCAAGGCTTTGCTGCAATACGAAAAAGTCTATGGCTTCAGCTACGAAGGCAAGCGTCACGATGCAGGCGACAAGCTGGGCTTCCTCAAAGCCACCGTCGAGTTCGCACTCAAGCGCGAGGACCTCGGCCCGGCCTTCCGTAGCTGGCTCAAATCCTTCCCCATCTAGCGTTTTCATAGGCTGTGGAGAGATTCCTGCGAGCCGAAATACAGGGGTCTCTCCATACGCCCTTCGGGCTCTGGTCGAGATGGTGTGGTCTTCGCTGCTTCTTCCCTTGCAGCACCGTTATTGCGCCTCGCACATCCAATCTTCCACGCGCCTTTGATAAGTAATCCGAAGGGCGCCAAGGAGTAGCAATGCCGTCACTCTTCGACCCAATTCAACTCGGCGACCTGCATCTGCCCAATCGCATCTTTATGGCGCCGCTTACACGTCTGCGCGGCACGCCCGACCACATTCCCACGCCGATCATGATCGAGTACTACACCCAGCGTGCCAGTGCCGGCCTGATCATCTCTGAAGGAACGCCCGTCGATCCGATGGGCGTCGGTTATGCCAACGTTCCCGGCATCTGGTCCAAGGAGCAGGTCGAGGCGTGGAAGCCTGTTACCGCCGCCGTACACAATGCTGGAGGCCATATCTTCGCGCAGATCTGGCACGTGGGCCGCATCTCCGATCCTGCCTTCCTCAACGGACAGCTTCCTGTTGCGCCCAGCGCCATTGCAGCGTCGGGAACGGTGAGCCTGCTTCGACCGCAGCGGCCTTTCCCTACTCCGCGGGCGCTTGAACTCAGCGAAGTAAGAGGTGTGGTCGAGGCGTTTCGCCGCGGCGCGCAAAACGCCCAAGCTGCCGGGTTCGACGGCGTGGAGCTGCACGGAGCCAATGGTTATCTACTCGACCAGTTTCTTCAGGACGGTTCCAACCACCGCGACGACGAGTACGGCGGCCCTATCGAAAATCGTGCCCGCCTGATGCTCGAAGCCGCCGATGCCGCTATCTCCGTCTTCGGTGCAGGCCGCGTGGGGATGCACCTGGCGCCGCGCGGCGACTCGCATGGCATCTTCGACTCCAACCTTACTGCAACCTTCAGTTACGTTGCACGAGAGTTGGGAAGCCGCAAGATCGCCTTCATCGCCGCACGCGAACACGTTGGCCCCGACAGCATTGGCCCGCAGCTCAGGCAGCTCTTCGGCGGCACCTTTGTTGCCAATGAAGCCATCGATCAGAAGACGGGCCAACAGTTGCTCGACGAGGGCAAAGCCGACGCTGTTGCCTTTGGCAAACTATTTATCGCAAACCCCGATCTGCCTGCTCGCTTCGCTAAACACTCGCCGCTGAATCGACCGGAGCCGAATACCTTCTACGCTCCCGGTTCACATGGCTATACGGACTACCCTTCTCTTTAAAGCTGAGACTTGACCACAGACAAGGCCGCGAGAATGACTCTCGCGGCCTTATCTATCTTCTCGGCCGGCACTTTTCCTATACCGTAAAAAACGCCGTCGAAATTTCCTGCATCTCACTCCACAAGAACCGTCACAGAAGACCGGAGAAGAGATGCCGACAGAAAAAACCAGCGCTGCCAAAACTTCCGTCACCCGCAAACAGCTTATCGATGCCCTTAACGAAGACCTTGCCCGCGAGTATCAAGCCATCATTGCGTACGTCAATTACTCCCAGGTGCTTAAGGGCGCGCAGTACATGAACATCGCCGCGGAGCTAGCCGTACACGCCGGGGAAGAGCTGGCGCATGCCATCACCATCGCCAACCAGATCGACTATCTCGGCGGCATGCCCTGCGTTACGCCGAAGCCGGTCAAGACCTCCGAGAAGGCTGTAGACATGCTTCACTTCGATCTCGAAAACGAAAACGAGACCATTCGCCAATACCGCCGCCGCGTTAAGCAGTGTGATGAGCTGGGCGAATTCGCCACTGCCGAACATATCCGCGATATCCTTCTGCAGGAGCAGGACCACCAAATCTCTCTGGCCACTGCCCTTGGCATCGATGTTCCCGATGTGGGTATTGCAGACTAACGTCGCGCGTCCGATTAAATCGCAACCGAAACAACAATGGCACCGGATGTCTCCGGTGCCATTGTCTTTCAAGAGGGCTAAATCCTTGCATCCGGTTATTTCTTGGCCCGAACTTTCTTAGGAAGGTCCTTCATCGCTCCGCGCGGGAAGCCGGTCGATTCCCTGACCACAAGGTCGGTCTGGATGTTGTACTCGTGCTTCTGCGCGGACTTCTCCGTTCCCTCCGCACAGGCTCGCAATGCAGTCACCGCAGCCTTTGCCAGATCGAAGCGCGACATCTGCACCGTCGTCAGCGGAGGGATGGTCACCTCGGCGATGTGAATGTTGTCGAAGCCAATGACCGAAAGATCGTCCGGCACGCGCAAGCCAGCACGGTACATGGTGTGCAGCACGCCGATGGCGGTCATATCGTTCGAGCACATAACCGCAGTCGGCATGTTCTTCTCTCCCAGCAGTTGCTGCATGGCCGCCATACCGCCTTCGAGCGTATGGTCTCCCGACAGAATCCACGCCGGGTTGGGCGCAATGCCACACTCCCGCAGCGACACCAGGAATGCATCGAGTCGCGATTCTGCCGAGTGCAGGCCCTCAGGCCCACGCACAAAGGCGATATTTCTATGGCCGAGCGCGGCAAGATGTTGCACGCCCTGGCGTATGCCGTGATGGTAGTCCACCTTCAGCACATTGATGCCGGGACCATCCGGCCCCACATCGATAAAGACCAATGGCACTTTGCGCTGGGCCAACTGGTCCAGCAGAGGCGCCTCGATACCGAAGGTCATAACCGCAACGCCGTCTACCTTACGTTCCAGCATGCGGCGGATGCAGTGCGACATGCGCTTGGGATCATGATTGGTTGAACTCACGAGGATCTCGTATCCGTGTTCGACGGCGATGTCCTCGAAGCCCTGAATGAGCTCAGGAAAAAATGGATTGGTGATCTCGGAGACGATCAGGCCCAGAATCCAACTACGCCCGGAGACCAGAGCTCGCGCCTGCGTGTTGGGAAAGTAGTCCAGCTCTTCAATGACTTCCCATACTCGCTTAGCAATCTTCGGGTTTACCGTCGGCACACGATTGATCGTTCGCGAGACGGTTGCAATCGAAACGTTGGCCAGACGCGCAATGGTGCGAATGTCCATACGTTCCGGAGTCTTCTTCGTCGTAGTACGCTTCTTCTTCGTGCCCTGTCCAAGATTGGCCATAGAGAGTATCAGGAATGCGTTTACAGGATAGCCTACGCGCCTAAAACGATTATGTAACCTGATAGCACCATATTGCCATCCTGCCTGGCGCAACGATCTCAATTTGCAGTCGTACAACCGTTTCCAAACAGCTTGCGGAAGATCGTCTCGAGTATCACCGTTTCTCCTTGAATGGAGCGCATCTTATGGAAACGTTTGCTGTTAATCCAACTCACCACTACAGTGGATGTGTCGATGGCAGAGATCATCGCTGAATTCACCGCATAGGAGAAGACCCCGTGGACCGTAGAAGATTCCTGCAGACATCATCACTCGCCGGAGCCGCATTCGCATTCACCGCCCGCACCGCATGGAGCGCAACCGCCGATGCGCACGTCGAAGTTCTGCTCGATGAGAGCGTTGGCATCATCGCTCCCGAGATCTATGGCCAGTTCACCGAACATCTTGGCGGCGTCATCTATGACGGTATCTGGGTAGGCGAAGACTCTCCCGTTCCCAACGTCCACGGAATCCGCAAGCAAATCGTCGATCTGATGAAACAGATTCACGTACCGGTCGTGCGCTGGCCGGGCGGCTGCTTCGCCGACAGCTACGACTGGCGTGACGGCATTGGTCCGCGCAAGGACCGACCAACCCGCACCAACTTCTGGGCTGACGATCCTGACGCGGCGCGGCTGAAGGGCAACGCGGTGCAGGCTTATGAGACCAATGCCTTCGGCACGGACGAGTTTATGCGCTTCTGTCATCTCAGCGGCGCCGAGCCTTACCTCGCCAGTAATCTGCGCAGTCTGCCAGCGATGGCTTTTTCGCGCTGGGTGGAGTACTGCAACTCTCCCGCTGGTTCCACTACGCTCGCAAAGCAGCGTGCGGCTAACGGTTCCGCTGCTCCCTACGATGTGAAGTATTGGGGCGTAGGCAACGAGAGCTGGGGTTGTGGCGGCAACTTCGAGCCCGAAGAGTATGCCGAGGAGTTTCGTCGCTTCACCACATGGGTGCCGCACTACGGCGTGCCGCTCTCTTTCATCGGCTCAGGCCCCAACGACAATAACCTTGAGTGGACCAACGGCTTCTTCGAGGCCCTGCGCAGAAAGAACTACATGCCACGCGAACTTCACGGATGGAGCGTTCATTACTACACCTGGAACCTGAGCATGGGGGAGACCACCGATTGGGTCGCGGGCAAGCGCGATGCGCTCGACTTCGACGAGACCGGATGGTACGAGCTTTTTCTGCAGGGACTCTATATGGAGGAGATCGTGCGTGCGCAGTGGGGGCTGCTGGGGGAGTTCGATCCTGGTCGCAATATCAAGCTCGTCGTCGATGAGTATGGCCCATGGTACAAGCCCGGCACGCAACTCGATCCTACACACCTGCTGGGCCAGCAGGTAACGCTGCGCGATGCCCTGCTGACGGCCATGACGCTCGACATCTTCAACCGCCATGCGGAAAAGGTGGGCATGGCTGCGTGCGCGCAACTGGTCAACTGCTTGAATGCCCTTTTCTTCTCACACGAAGATAAGTTCATCACTACACCGGTCTTTCACGTCTTCGATATGTATGCTGCACATCAGGGGGCTCAGTCGCTGCGCGTGAACTTCTCTTCGCCGCAGGTCCACTACCAGCGCAAGGGCAAACCAACGGCCCTCGCGGGACTGCTCGGGTCTGCCTCTATGCGCGGTAAAACCGTCACGGTAACTGCGACCAATCCTAACTTGAAAGATGCGAGACTGACCGAGATTGTGCTGCGCGGTTCCGCAAGGATTACATCTGCGGAGGCTTCGGTACTGACCGATGCCGACATGCACGCTCACAACACGTTCGAGCAGCCCAACGCCGTTCAACTCAAAAAGCAGGCCGTCGATGTTCAGGGAGACCGGCTGATCATCACGCTCCCGCCAGCCTCCGTCTCCAGCATTACGATTCAGCTCGCCTAAAGCTCCGCTTCTCCAACCCAAATGTTCCGGTTTCCATCCATTGCGCGATTGCAGTGGATGGGAACCGAAATGGAATAGGATCTTTGCGCCCGGGAAATTTCACAATCTCATGGAAAAACCATATTGACACTGGTAGAGGAATGAATATAGCGTTATTTTGGTAAACGTTTTCTTTAATATTTCACCAAAACGCTCTACTCTGAATTGATGGATTGTTCTTCTATGCACACTATGATCGTCAAGCTGGTCCGGCCCGTCGCCCTTTCAAAACAACGCTCTCTCACCAAGCATGATTCAATCCGCGAACGGGGACAATAACACCATGGCAATTGTTGCAGGAGTAGATTTCGGAACCCTCAGCGTGCGCGTCACGCTTCTCGATAGCGAGCGCGGCCCGCTCGGAACGGCAGTAGCGGAGTACCCTCTGCACCGTAAACGCGAAGATCCCGATTTCGCGACGCAATCTCACGCAGACCACATGCGCAACCTGGCCAAGGCCATGCGCGACGTGTTGGAAAAATGTAATGTCGCCGGCGACAAGGTCGAAGCCATCGCACTGGATACCACCGGCTCCAGCGTTATCCCGGTCGATAAGAACCTTCAGCCGCTCGACGAGTACTACCTATGGTGCGATCACCGCGCCAAACGCGAGGCCCGCGAGATCACCGAGGCCTGCCACCGCGACGGCATCGAGGCCATCGAGTGGTGCGGTGGCGTCTACTCGCACGAGTGGGGCTTCGCCAAACTGCTGCACTGGCTTCGCAATAATCCGGACAAGCGCGCCAACTTCGCCAGTGCCTTCGAGCACTGCGACATGGTCGCCGCGACTCTCGCGGGCATTACCGATCCGCATAAGGCAAAGCGCAGCGTCTGCGCGATGGGCCACAAGTGGCTCTGGAACCCCAAGTGGGGCGGCTTTCCTCCGCAGGCGTTTCTCTCGAAGCTGGATCCGCTGCTCGACGGCGTTGTCAATAAGCTCTCCGGCGAATACCTCACCTCCGACCATCTCGCGGGACATCTCTCCGAACACTGGGCAGCGGAGCTGGGCCTGCGTGCAGGCATTCCTATTCCCGTTGGCGCGTTTGACGCGCACTGGGACGCGATTGGCGCGGGCTGCCGCACCGGCGACGTCGTCAACGTCATCGGCACGTCTACGTGCATCATTGCGATGCAGCCGGATATCAGCCTCATCCCCGGCGTTTGCGGAGTCGTTCCCGGCAGCGTCCATCCTGCCTATGCTGGTGTCGAGGCGGGCCTTTCGGCCACTGGCGATATCTTCGAGGCCATCGCCCGCCGCGCCGGAACTACGGTGAAGTCGCTGGCCCAGGGCATCGAGAAGAACCGTCCCGGTCAGACCGGGCTACTTCGGCTTACATGGGACAACGGTGACCGCACCGTTCTGGTCAACGCTGATCTTGCCGGAATCACCATCGGCTGGAACCTGCTGACCACCGCGCAGGATGAGCTCTTTGCTGCCATCGAAGGTACGGCCTTCCATACGCGCATCATCCTTGAGCGCATGGCTGAACATGGCGTTCCGGTGGAGCGCGTGGTGAACGCGGGCGGCATACCGCAGAACAACGCGACGCTCAACCAGATCTACGCGAACGTGCTCAACAAGCCTGTCGTTGTTCCCGATGGCATTCCCACCAGTCTCGGTTCAGGAATCTTTGCCATGCTCGCAGCCGGCCTCTTCACTACGGTCGAAGAGGCGCAGGACAAACTCTGTCTCAAATATCGCACCTATAACCCTGATCCCGAAGCAGCGGTAATTTATGACAAGCTTTACCGCCATTACCGAGCGCACTACTTTAACTTCGGTGAAGGCTCATCCGAATCCGTAACCATGCTCGATACCTTCCGCGAGCTGCGCGAGATTGCGCACCTGAGCCATGCAAGCTCGCAGGAAGCTCTACTCAAGGCATAAATAACTTTAACAACGCCCGTTTGAGGGTTTAACGAGAGAGATGGAGAAGGTGATGTCGAAGCGAATGACGATGGGCGTGGTGGTAGGCAATCGTGGATTTTTTCCGAGCCATTTGGCGACGAGCGGTCGGTTGGAGA
>NZ_BMGT01000006.1 GCF_014640335.1 Edaphobacter dinghuensis
AGCCATGGTTGCGACATGCGGAAGCTGATCCCGACCCAGCTGCGTTAGGCCTCAACTCGCGACATCTTGCCTACGTGATCTACACCTCGGGCTCCACCGGCACGCCAAAAGGCGTCATGATCGAGCACAGCTCGGTGATGAACTTTCTTTGCGCAATGAGAGAGATTTTAGGAGGTACGGGAGCACTGCTGGCAATAACGAGCATATCGTTCGACATCTCCGGACTTGAGTTATATCTGCCTTTGACTACAGGGGGGCAAGTCACACTAACCTCACGAGATGACAAGGCAGATCCGGATGCTCTGCAACATATGTTATTGAAGCACGATATAAGGCTGATGCAGGCGACGCCTGCAGTCTGGCAATCGCTGATCAATCAGGGTTGGCCAGGCTCACCCAACTTGACGCTTCTGTGCGGTGGCGAGGCACTGACTATTCAACTGTCTGAAAACCTGATTTCTAGGTCGATTCAACTTTGGAATTTGTATGGGCCAACAGAAACCACTATCTGGTCGACTTGCCTTTACGTCCGATCATCTTCCACAACCAATTCCTCAAATTATCAACCGATTGGCCGCCCAATTCTGAACACACGGATTTACCTTCTGGACAGTTACGGGCAGCCTGTGCCACTCGGCGCGGTGGGCGAGATGTACATCGGTGGAGCGGGTGTGGCGCGCGGCTATCTGGACCGCCCGGAGTTGACCGCGGAGCGCTTCCTCCCCGATCCCTTCTGTGGCGAGCTGGGCGCGCGCATGTACCGCACCGGAGACCTGGCGCGTTATCTGCCCGACGGCAACCTGGAGTTCCTCGGGCGGAACGACCATCAGGTGAAGATCCGCGGCTTCCGTATCGAGTTGGGCGAGATCGAAGCACGTCTGGCCGAGCATCCACTAGTGGAATCGGCCGTGGTTGGCGCCCGGGAGGACACACTGGGCGACAAGCGGCTAGTTGCTTACTACACAGGTGATCCTTCTNATGCATCTGGATACCATGCCGCTGACGCCCAACGGGAAGCTCGATCGCAAAGCGCTGCCGGCCCCCGAGAAGGACGCTTACACCACTCAAGCCTACGAACCGCCGCAGGGGGAAGCCGAGACTGTTCTGGCCCAGATATGGGAGGAGCTTCTGCACGTCGACCGAATCGGACGCCACGACAACTTCTTCGAGCTCGGCGGCCACTCCCTGCTGGCGGTTCAGGTAGTTCAGTACGTGCGTCAACTCGGATTCGACCTCGAAATCCGCGCCCTGTTCGCTACACCGAAACTGGCCGACCTTGCCGCATCCCTTCACCAGACTCCCAGCCTCTCCATTCCGCCCAACCTCATTCAACCGAACGATAGCGTCATCAGACCCGAGATGTTGCCACTAATCGATCTGACGCAGCAGGGGATCGATCGCATCGTTCGGCAGGTTCCAGGCAGCATCGCAAACATCCAGGATATTTATGCCCTTTCTCCCCTCCAGGAAGGCATCCTTTTCCACCACCTCATGGCCCATGCCGGCGATCCGTACCTGATCCGTACATTTTTATCGTTTGCCAGCCGAGCCTTGCTCGACCGATTCCTGTTTGCGGTTCAACAGATAGTCGATCGTCATGACATCCTCCGCACTTCATTTATCTGGGAAGGTCTCTCTGCCCCGGCACAGGTAGTGTGGCGGCAGGCCAAGATATCTGTTGTCGAACTGGAGCTCGATCCAGCCGCCGGGCCGATTGCAGATCAGCTTGCAAGTTATTTCGACCCAAAACAGGACCGCATTGACCTCGCGACGGCTCCGCTCCTGCGCTTCGTTGTCGCTCATGACCCCGCACAAGACCGCTGGCTGGCAATGCAGCTGATGCACCATCTTATTGGAGACCAGTCCACGCTGCACATGCTGCGCCAGGAAGTTGCTGCGTTTCTCGCCGGGGGAGCGCAATCTCTATCCCCCTCCGTGCCGTTCCGTAATCTGGTGGCGCAGGCGCGACTGGGCGTGACGGTGGAAGAGCACGAGCGCTTCTTCCGGCAGATGCTCGGGGATATCACCGAACCCACATTAGCCTTCGGCATCACGGATGTTTATCAGGATGGCAGCAGCAGCACGGCAACGCGGCGAATGCTTCCACGGATGCTGAACGACCGCTTACGCAGGCAGGCTCGGCGACTACAGGTGAGCCTTGCCAGTCTGTGCCACCTCGCCTGGGCGCAGGTACTGACACGTATTACCAATTCAGACACGGTGGTGTTTGGTACCGTGCTCTTCGGTCGTATGCATGGGGAGGGCGAGGACGACAAAGCGACTGGCCTATTCATCAATACGCTGCCGATCCGCTTTGATCTGGGCAACATTGCGACCGAAGCTGCAGTTCGGTTGGTCCAGTCCCGATTGTCCGAGTTGCTCATGCATGAGCATGCCTCGCTGGCCCTGGCCCAGCGAGGCAGCAGTATCGAGGCGCAGATGCCTCTTTTCAATACTGTCTTCGATTATCGTCACAGTTCGCAGTCGTTAGGGTCGGTAAATACGAATGCTCTGGAGCAAGACTTATCAGGTATCGAGGTACTCGGAAACGAGATCCGCAACAACTATCCGATCAGCCTTTCCGTTGATGACTTCGGAAATTCTCTGGGTCTGGATGCGCTGATTACGCAATCTTTGTTTCCGGAACGTATCTGCGATTACATGCAGCAGGCCCTCGAAAGCCTGGCAGATGCTTTGGAGACAGATCCCGAAACGCCCGTTCGCAAACTCGAGGTTGTTCCTCTCGCTGAGCGGAAGCTGTTGCTGGAGACATGGAACGCGACCGAGGCACCCTACGCGGACAGCCTGTGCATCCATCAGCTGTTCGAGGAACAGGTACGCAAGAACCCGGATGCGAAAGCACTGATCTTTAAAG
>NZ_BMGT01000007.1 GCF_014640335.1 Edaphobacter dinghuensis
CAACGCCCGTTTGAGGGTTTAACGAGAGAGATGGAGAAGGTGATGTCGAAGCGAATGACGATGGGCGTGGTGGTAGGCAATCGTGGATTTTTTCCGAGCCATTTGGCGACGAGCGGTCGGTTGGAGATGATAGCGGCGCTGGAGGCGGCGGGGATCAAGCCGATCGTGTTGACGCCCGAGGAGACGGCGCACGGCGCGGTCGAGACCTACGAGGACGCCAAGAAGTGCGCCGCTCTGTTCAAGAAGCACGCCGCCGAGATCGATGGCATCATCATCACGCTGCCCAACTTCGGCGAAGAGCGCGGCCTGGCCGACACGCTGCGCCTTGCGAACCTGCAGGTGCCGGTGCTGATCCAGGCGACGCCCGACCACGCCGGCAAGATGTCGATCGCCTATCGTCGCGACAGCTTCTGCGGCAAGATGTCGATCTCGAACAACCTGCGCCAGTACGGCATTCCGTACTCGCTGACGCGGCTGCACACCGAGGCGCCGGACTCGGCGGAGTTCAAGGCCGACCTCGAGTGGTTCTCCGCGGTCTGCCGCGTGGTCGGCGGCATGAAGAACCTGCGCATCGGCGCCATCGGCGCGCGGCCTACGGCGTTCAACACTGTTCGCTATTCCGAGAAGCTGCTCGAGAAGAGCGGCATCACGGTCGAGACGCTCGACCTCAGCGAGATCTTCGGACGCATCGAACGCACGAAAGATAACGATGATGCGGTGCAGGCAAAACTTGCCACCATCAAGAAGTACATCTCGACCAACAACGTGCCTGAGGCTGCACTACTCAAGATGTCGAAGCTGGGCGCGGTGATCGACGGATGGATGAAGGCGAGCGAGCTGACGGTCAGCTCGGTGCAGTGCTGGACCTCGATGGAAGAGTACTTCGGCGTCGTGCCCTGCACGGTGATGAGCATGATGAGCGAGAACCTGTTGCCCAGCGCCTGCGAGACCGACACCATGGGCACGCTGAGCATGTACGCGCTGACGCTGGCGAGCGAGACGCCTTCGGCGCTGCTCGACTGGAACAACAACTACGGCGACAACCCGGACAAGGCGGTCTGCTTCCACTGCTCGAACCTGCCCAAGCACTTCTTCAAAGAAGTCAAGATGGACTTCCAGCAGATCATCGCGGGCACGGTCGGCAAGGAGAACACCTTCGGCACGCTCGACGGCACGGTCAAGGCGGGCGCGATGAGCTTCGCGCGCTTCACCACCGACGACTTCGAGGGTACCATCCGCGGCTACGTCGGCGAGGGCAACTTCACTGACGA
>NZ_BMGT01000008.1 GCF_014640335.1 Edaphobacter dinghuensis
AGTCATGGGCAAGGAAAAGTTTGACCGGTCAAAGCCGCACGTAAACGTAGGGACGATTGGGCATATCGATCACGGCAAGACGACGCTGACGGCGGCGATTACGAAGGTGTTGTCGAAGCACAACCCGAAGAACAGCTTCCGCTCGTTCGACACGATCGACAACGCTCCTGAAGAGCGTGAGCGCGGTATCACGATTGCGACCTCGCACGTGGAGTACGAGACGGCGAACCGCCACTATGCACACGTCGACTGCCCCGGCCACGCCGACTACATCAAGAACATGATCACGGGTGCGGCGCAGATGGACGGCGCGATCCTTGTGGTTGCAGCGACCGACGGCCCGATGCCCCAGACCAAGGAGCACGTTCTCCTTGCGCGTCAGGTTGGCGTTCCCTACATCGTTGTGTTCCTGAACAAGTGCGATGCGGTTGAGGATGCTGAGCTGATCGACCTGGTGGAGATGGAAGTTCGCGAACTGCTCTCGAAGTACGACTTCCCCGGCGACGACGTTCCTGTCATCCGCGGTTCGGCTCTTGGAGCCCTGAACGGCGAAGCGCAGTGGGAGGCCAAGATCGACGAGCTGATGGATGCGGTGGACAAGAACGTTCCCCAGCCCGACCGTCTGGTCGACCTTCCGTTCCTGATGCCGATCGAAGACATCTTCTCGATCTCGGGCCGTGGAACTGTGGTGACGGGCCGTATCGAGCGCGGCAAGGTGAAGGTTGGCGAGGACTGCGAGATCGTGGGCTTCCGCGAGACGCGCAAGACGGTCTGCACCGGCGTCGAGATGTTCAAGAAGCAGCTGGACGAGGGTCTGGCGGGCGACAACGCTGGTCTTCTGTTGCGCGGTATCGCGAAGGAAGACGTGGAGCGCGGCATGGTGTTGGCCAAGCCGGGTTCGATTACGCCGCACACCCAGTTCAAGGGCGAGATCTATGTTCTGAGCAAGGAAGAAGGTGGCCGTCATACCCCGTTCTTCAACGGCTACCGTCCCCAGTTCTACTTCCGCACGACGGACGTGACGGGATCGGCAAAGCTTCCTGAGGGCACCGAGATGGTGATGCCGGGCGACAACATCTCGCTCGAGATCACGCTGCACACCCCGGTGGCCATGGAGAAGGGCCTCCGCTTCGCCATCCGCGAAGGCGGACGCACCGTCGGCGCAGGCACCATCTCCGAAATCATCAAGTAA
>NZ_BMGT01000009.1 GCF_014640335.1 Edaphobacter dinghuensis
TGCTCGATCATGACGCCTTTTGGCGTGCCGGTGGAGCCCGAGGTGTAGATCACGTAGGCAAGATGTCGCGAGTTGAGGCCTAACGCAGCTGGGTCGGGATCAGCTTCCGCATGTCGCAACCATGGCTGGGGATCGTCGAGATCGAGCACGATGCGATCCTGTATGGCTTCTGTTCGGAGAACCTCGCGACCGCGTGTATCGCAGAGCAGTACTCGGGGCGCAGCATCGTGCAGCACCTGAATGAGACGTTCGGAAGGGTAAGCGGGATCGAGCGGCACATAGGCGCCGCCCGCCTTCAGGATAGCCAACAGGCCGATTACCATAGCCGGTCCGCGGTCTACGCAGATGGCAACACGGTCGTCGGGCCGGACGCCTAACTCGATCAGATAGTGAGCCAGACAATTAGCCCGACGGTTGAGCTCGTCATAGCTCAGAGACTCATCTTTAAAGATCAGTGCTTTCGCATCCGGGTTCTTGCGTACCTGTTCCTCGAACAGCTGATGGATGCACAGGCTGTCCGCGTAGGGTGCCTCGGTCGCGTTCCATGTCTCCAGCAACAGCTTCCGCTC